>CAIXME010000825.1 GCA_903920425.1 uncultured Pirellula sp.
ATTTGAGCGAGGTTACTTGCACCTGGCTGACAAGATATTGCCGGGCCTGACGAACGTTGCTGACAGGCCAAGATACTTTTCAGTACTTTGCGCTGGAGCTTTCCTTGCACCAATTGACGCGAGTGCTCCGCCACGTGTGCAGTATCAAAGCAGACTGGACTGCATATTGCGGCTCGAACGGTTTTGGGCGTTGGCCAACGTCTTGGCGACTCAGAGCCCCGAACACGGAAATGAACTTTCCGATTCTGGCATTAGAGGCGTGACCTATGCGAGGATCGCTGCCGAATCATTGCTCAAAGGCGGCTCACCGCGCTCCGAAGCCGACTTCAAACTCTTGTCGCGCCAAGTGCCCTATGGTGTCGTGGGCATCTATGGTTCCGTTGCGGACGGGATGCGATTTATTGACAGAAAGACTTTCACATTAACACCTGACCTTGGTGAGAGATTGGCGGAAGGATTTCTTGACCAATCCAACATGCCTCAAGTACTGAAAAAGGCAATTTCGAGCGGTGGTGATGTACCAGTAAAGAAACTTGCGGAGTGGGGGCAGAACTCGCATGTTTCGGGGGAACTACTGCCTATCGAAATGGAGTGCTTTGAAGATGCGTTTCTTCGCAATCCAGTACGAGCACGAATGGCCGCGGCGCTTGCCAAACATCCATTTCAAGGTGACGATGACAACGAACAGAAGCGTCTTGCGAGGTTACTATCTACATTGACTTCCCGGCAAGAGAGCCGAGATCTCGCTGAATCGGTCAAGACAATATTAGCGTACGAAGAATGCTTTCGTTTGCTTTCATTGGGGTTTGAGCGGTTGCTATGGCTGTGCAAAAATCTGCCGGCTGCATCGGTGACTTTCGAAGATCTGCTGGGAGATGAAGTCTTACCAACCATACGCGAGAGCCTACCCGCTGCTGCTTCGCGATTTACGAATGCACTGGACACTGCCCAGTCCGAGTTATTTATGGAGAACATAAACAGGCTAGAGTCCGCACGCCGATTTATCGAAATCGCCACCACTTCCTGTGGATCGAATAAGCAATTGGCTATGGCAATCATGGAGCATCATGATGACGTGCAGCGTGGCAAGTTTGATCGAGGGCGGAGAAAAATGCCTTGGCTTGAGATAACCGGCAATAGGATTTGTTTGACCATGACAAGAGTCGGCGGACTGAACAAAGAAGCGACGTCGCCGGAAAGTATCGTGCCGCACCCTTATCGACTCGCATCTGCCGACGCACTAAATGCTTCATCGGAGTTTGCATGAGCACGAAAAGGAATTCGTCGCCTGGTGACCGAAAGTTAATGGATCGATTATCCCAGGATCCTTCTTTTGGCCGACTTCTTGGTGTACTCGCGACATCGTATGAAATGCAGCCCGAATTTCTTGAAACCGATTTCTTGCCAACGGTACTCGGTCTTGGTGCATGGGACGATCGGAACTGGACAAGTCGAATCGCTTTAGAGAAGCACCTAGCAGAGCTTGAGGCTGCAAGCTTCTTGATCGATGCTCATCCGTATCGTGGCAGACCGCGTTCTCTTCGAGTTGAAATTCAACCAATATCTCTGACAAATGGGCGTTTGCTCCACGCTAAAGTTCTTTTATGCGTATACGAGCAAGCTGTCAGACTCATTGTTGGCAGTGCAAATCTAACTGAACCTGGTTACCGCAAGAATCGCGAGATAGTTGCCGTACTCACAGCACAAGCGAAAAAGCCGAAAGATGTGACTTTGATCTTGCAAGCCATCAGTGGTTTTGAAGAACTACTTTCGAATCGGAGGTCGGCTAGCGCTGCGGCCCTCTGTTCGCTGGCGATCAAGCAGTTGAACGACTGGCAGGTTACCAAAACTACTGACGATCAGTGGTTCGCATGGGGAGGCGGAACCACTCCCCTGTGGAAACAGATGCTCAGTCATTGGCCGCAAAATGAGCACGTCCAACGCATTACAATTGTTTCGCCGTTTTGGTCCGAAGAGCAAAACGACGGCCCTGTGACGAAGTTGCTTACAGAGCTAAGGTCGTCTGGTTGC
>CAIXME010000826.1 GCA_903920425.1 uncultured Pirellula sp.
GTGAAAGGTCAGGGATATCGTGTGGCGAATAACTCGCAGGCGACCTCCACTGGAATCAGTTGAATGCAATATCCGTTTTCCGTCTAGGAAGTACCTAGTCCGGATGAAACCAGCATGAAAAGGCCTGTTTTCAATGGACTCACCCGTCCGACGAACTCCGGCCATCATCGAGGATGGGATGGGAACTCAACGCAAGTTCGCGTTATCACTCACGTCCTTCGTGTGAATATCATGGTTCTACTTCAGCGTGCCCTGGCTGCTTCGATTGTGCACGCTTGACGAATCCGGCTACCGAAGCCCAAGGTAGTACGATCCATAGTGATGCAGTTATCGCTGCTTGTACGCAGGCCGCAATATGGCGAAAAGTTGTTAAGGGAATCCGCGTCCTCGTCAAAGTCGCGGGATCTAATGGATTCCCCATCGACATTGTAAATTCATTATAGAAGGAAAAGGCTGCGGGAATAGCGACAAGTAATGACCAAAGAAATCCGTTGCGAGCTCCTACCACAAACGGCGATGTTGGTCGTTTAGCGGAGTTAGCCTGCGATAACTCTGATACTTCGTATGGATTACTCATCTATCTCAGTTGATGGTCTAAGAAGAACGGCACGCATCACCGCGGTAGCATAGAGTGATGCTCAAGTTGGAAAATCGGCCGCCCCACGCCTCGGGTGTATTCGATTATTACCTCACGAATTCCTACGCGACCTCAATCATAGCAGGTTCTCAGCAGGATACGTACGGCGGTCTGGCCAATTCGGAAACTCAGGTTTGGTTGGAAACAAAAGAACCAATTGTGGTACCAGCTGAATTCCTTCGTTCGTCAGCCGACAAGCTTTGAAGGTTGGATAAGCGGGCGTATCGAAATCGCCGCCGCCCTCAAGAAGCAACGGCTGTCGATCAAGCAAATCAATCAGGTTCTGATATCGCGACGAAATCTGTTGGCACAATCGGCCCTCATCATCGCAGAGCCTGCTGACGTATCCGCGATTCGAAAAGCGACTGATGCAATCCTCGTGAGAAACGTCACTTGTGTAGAACAGGGACAAGGTCAAAACCTGATCCGAGCAAGATGTCCAACGGTCCTGGTCGAGTGTGTTGCCCCGAAAGTACGTAGCGAGCAACAAAGATCTATCAACCATCGACAAGTTCATTTCTATGGCGAACCATTGGCTTGAGTAATGTAACGGCGGCGTTCATCCAGCCCGCGCGAAGAAGGATTTTATCTTAAAAGAACCCGGTCGCGGCTTGGGTGCAAATGTTGGCTAAGACATATCTTCGCAATTGGCTTTGGGGGACGCGGAAGCCCCATTGTCACACAATAGGATCTTCAACCGATCGCACAGTTCTTCTGAGTCTGGATTCTTGCGAAACCAAGTGCGCCTTGTAGGTTGAAGCACAATATAAGCCCCGTATCTCCCTTGCCTCTTTTCGATTCCAAGTTCAACCTCGCCTCGTTCTTGCATGCATGTATAGCGAGTAATGAAAAATGTATACCCGCCGCGTGTCGAGACCGTATTGGGTTCACGCCGAAAGGCAATTCTAGCGTCCAACAAGAGAAATTCGATCTCGGCCACGAGTCGATCAGAGGCAGCAACCATGTAGTGTGGCATCGCATGCTCGTTGTTCTAAATGCTGTGTGCAGTAACGGGAAAATTCAGCGAGTGCAATCAGATGAACCAGTGCAAGTGAGAAAGACTGTTTGAGCACTTCGATGTATCTTTTTGCTATCTCGCTTGATCGTTTAAAGCAATGTGGGTTTCAGGAACCAATTAGCCCAACAAAATCATCATTGTCAAACGGTTGTAATCTGTACTTCTCTACGATCCAAGATTCGAAGTCAGATGCCAGTCCTTTTGGGTCATGATTGAACCATTCGATCGTAAATCGACCAATGTTATCGGAAATTGGCATCAAGTACAGCATTCCGCCCCAAGTTCCCAGAAACCATTGCTCGCCGATACAAGCGATCCAAAAGCTGTTTCCCGAGTATCCGCGCCCTGGTTGATACTTCGTGGCCGGGACTACTCGGCGAAAGGGTTCGTCCTTACAGGGAGGTTTAACGTAAAACCCTGCAGACGTGATTTCCTTTGTTAAGGCATCATAAGTGCGAGGGGTTTCGTTCATGAAATCAATGGCTAAATAAGCACTCGCATCACGGCGGTCGCGGCAAGTGATGCTCCAATGGAAAAAGCGACCCCCGTTCGTCTAAATCTATTCCAGCGTAACCGTTTCATTTCCACTGCGAGTGATCAAGGCGTTAACCGTCTTTGGAGCCATTGTCTCCGACAAGAATCGTACCGAACCATCCGCAAGAGCCACGTTAGCACCACCGGGGTGAAAGGCAAAGATGTCTAGATTGCGATAGTTGATTCCCAATTGAGCGCTTTGAACGAGCCACCAAAAATGAGTGCTTATCGCCCACGAAGCTTGGTGGTTATCCATTCCATAACCAGGCGTATTGGTAAAAGGGTATGGATTGACCGGCTTCCCACGCTCGTACAAGTCCGGACGGCCAGCCCGTTCTGCGATCAAAATGGTTTGCGAAAGTCCATCGGTAACGTCTCTCAATCGGGGTTTGCGATAGTTGGTTGAAATACTGAGATAACTATCAGGCTCTCCCCATACACCGAATTGAATGTTTTCAAGACTTGTTGTTCCAGAAGCTAGACCAATGTTAACGCCCCCGATCGCCTCGTAGTCACTTCGCGCGGCAGTGCCGACGCTACTGTCATCAACGGTATAGATGTCAACAACAAGTCGGCTTGAATTCGGCGTCGATGGGCATTGAAAGACAGGCAATTGAACATTGACGAAGGGCTGATTGGACACATCCGTTGCAGGCAATGACAGGTTCATTCTGGTGTATAGAGCATTCTGCTCGATCTGTGGAAGGATTGCTGTTCGCCATGAATGAAAATGAAACTCGTCCATGACAGTGCGTGGCTTCGGTAGGAATGAACCGTTATAAAGTGACGGCAATTGAGCAAACTGAGATTCGTGATTGATTACACCTAGCGCAACCGTTCGCAAATTATTTTGGCAGTTCAACCGCCTCGCACTCTCACGGGCATATTGAACGGCTGTTAGTAGCAACGCCATCAAGACGGAAGAAATCGACAAAACAACGATTACCTCGGTCAAGGTGAAACCACGTCGATGATTCATGAGTTGGCAACCTTTAGACTAACAATTCCGTCCACGGTGCCGCAGCGAACGCATCTCCATTTTCAAACCGCTCGCCTCCGCGGCTCCGCGCGCGCAACGATTGGCTCTGCGTATCACTTGCGAAGTTCTTCCTCAATCGTGTCAGGCACATCACCCACCAGTCGGCCTTCGGCGCCTTCCCGTGCATATACTTGAGAGCGGAAATAATGAACTCTACGAGCGGGGGCGTCATAGCCAATGATACGTGTAATGGAATCCGTGTTACCAATGTGCCGAAATGTTTGCATGGATTTGAGGTCAAGTGCAGGTTTCCGTGGGCCAACCGCCTGTCCGTGATTCCCACGATGGAACAAGGCGTCAAAGTCCTCGTCATTCAAGGTGACAAAGCCGACCTGAGCAAGCCGCTGTGTGAATTCGCTCTCATCCAGATGATCCGGCACCTCGAACGACGAGAATGCTGTTCCACGCACCGTTGGCTCTCTGCCCGGCAAGCTGAGCCACCACCAAGCGCCCAGTGCAATAACGCAACCAGCGAACGCAGTGGCCAAAACAAGTGCCCGTCTCATATTGATTTGTTTCAAAACTATGACTCCACTCACCGATCGTCCTGGCATCACCCAGCCCCCGCAAGAGATGTCTCTAAAGTTAGGAACGCACCGGCGGGGGCTTAGGTGCATGGGATTGTTATCCGCCGTCTTTTGTCATGGGTTTTCGATTGCGAGCGTGAATTGCGTTTGAGAGCAATACTGCGGTTACGAATGATCCGAACAGCATTGCAGCGGCAAACACGCATCTCAAAATCACGCCAATAAAGTATACCGCATCTTGATCGGGTTGTCCGTCCCTGTCGGGCTTTGCCATCTCGGCTCGAATCCACGCCGCGTCAAGTAAGCCATATGCTATGCCGACGATGGGAATGGTTACGAAAAGAGTGCGTCCGCCAAACCGGTAACAAAGTACACCGTTTACCAATAGCATCGTAATCAGGGCCAGCCATCCGTGCGGCCGAATGAACTCTAGTAGTAGGTGCAATTGGGCTCGCTCGCAGTCTGATTGTTTTCGAGGGGATAACGACCGGGATGACGGAGGGCGAGGGGTTGACTAAACGCAAGTCAAGCACGATCGACCGAGCCCTTCGTGTCCATCCCATTGTTCTAACTTTTATCCTTCAACTGAGAACGACATCTGCTCATCCGTATCCATTCGAATCACTAATGAGTGGTCGCCCCAAAGTCCGCCATCCGTGAACCAAAACTCAACGCAACCGGTTTCTGAAAAATGCAGCCCTTCCAAAACGAGACGAGAACGTAAGTCTTGCGCATCCAAGTCCTCGTATTCATATTCGGCCAGAACCGATTCAACCACAAACTTAGACACCCGGCTTCCGATTTCTCTTTCATGATCAATGAGCTTCTCCGCCAACCGGACTGCTTCCGCCTGAAACTCTTCTCTGTCGGCCGTAATCGACACCTGGACATCCAGCTTATTCCATTTCGTGTTACCGAAAAACAACTTGAGTCCTCGATTGAGAGTCAGAGTTCCGAAACGAACATGAGCCACTGCCACTGGATTCAGAAACGATTTGGCAGTGTCAGCCAAGTCCTGCGGACAATCGGACGCATCCACACCTTCCAACACAATCGCCCGAGTCCCATCGTTTGAGAGCAAAACACGAAATCGATGGTAGCTGTAATTTGTCAGTTTGTATTGGAAATCACTTGCGTTCGGAATCGCACGCGAAAGTAGCATTTCAGAGTTCCTAACTGCATCGCCGTCCTGCTTCCAAGCAGCGAACGAAAACATGTGAATTCGATAACCACCACCGAAAACTCGCGACGAAAAAGTGTGTTGAGTCGATTCACCAACTATACCATCAACTAAGATCGCATTAGACGAATACGCCTTACGAAGGTGTGAGACTTCAAGGTCGAGTGGCTTTCCGGTAGCGGGCAAATGAGACTTTATCGGAGGCATTGAACACGTCTTGAGCGGCAGAACGTCCTGGCATCACCCAGGGCGAGATCGAGCCCTGGGTGTGCATGCCATTGTTCCGCGTGATTTCTTCTTAGGATCTTGGGTTGGAAATTTCGGTTGTTTGAGTTACGAAGGCTGGTTTCATTATTGCTCTGCATCGCCCAGGGGAAACTCCCTAAGGCTTTTCTTCAATCCGCTGGAAGTCTCCGGATCTATTTCGCTTGTGCTTTTCAAGCTTCTTATCAATTGTGATCTTATGCGAAGATAGTTCTCCCTCGACGGTTCGTCCCCGGACGGATCTTTCCCCCATCGATACGGAACGATATCCAAGCAATCGTAAGCTAGTATATCCATTTGTATGTCTCTTGTGGTTTGATGCACGTAGCAAAAGAATCGGCGATTCATTTGATGTTCAGTCAGAACCTTGGTACTTACCACCTTGATTGGCGAGGCAGCATGCGCAGCTCTCGGCTCGCCAACTTTTTGGGCAATCACCACGCGATCGTCGTTAGTATCTTCTAGAGTAACGAATGCATGGGACTTGGGCTCAAGACTTTTCTCGAACCGCCCCGAACCAGCAACCACTGAAACGAATATCACACAATCGGAATCATTTACTAAACACACGTCGATGCCAAATAGTCGATTGGCAGTAAGAAGCATCAGGAGCAACGCGAAGTTTTTAAAGACGCTGGTCACAAGCAATCCTCCTCAGCAACCTGGGCAACAACTCAAACTCTCCACTCTAACATCGTTGATGGATGTTTTGTATCTGACAAGGTGCGAACTATGAATCAACACTTCCGCAGGAAGGCATATAACCATTCAAAAGTGGAACAACGGCGATCACCTTTCTCGCCGACAAAAATCGATGATCCAAATTTGCGGCCGACCGGCGCCTTAGGTGCATCGCTTCATTCGGCCATTTCTTTAAGCATGGTTTCCACTTCCTTGGCGTTTTGGATTCGGAGGAAACCAAGGTCTTGCATGTGTTTGTCCCCGTCAGAATCCTTCCACGCGGTTCGTGTGATTATAACGTCGCCAGTTCCATCATTATGTTCCCTACGAAAAATGTCCTTCAAGTTTTCGGGGAGATAGCTCCGAATCGTAGAAGTTCGACCGCCATCGATTGTGATTGCGCGCCGATCTGTGATCAAATAGACGGTTTTCAATTGTTTTCGATAGGCCCAGAAAGGAGACGATAGCATTCCAACACCGATCAGAATGAACGGAATTCCAAATAACGGAAAGAAGTCGAACCCTTGATTGAATTGAGGAATCTTGAAACCGGCTGCGCCCGCCATCCAGAAGACAGAGAATGCAGTCCAAGGGATCGCAAAAAAGAAGGCGCCCGCAGCAGGCCCCGAGAAGTACCGAGGTTTCGGCATTGCACTCCAAACGACTTTTTCATCACGATCAAGTTCGCGTGAAATCAAGTTTTGCAAGTCTAGAGGTATGTTGGGATCGAGCATGTTTTTATGGCAGAACTCTGGCGTTCACCGGGCCGCGGCGAACGATTCTTAACTTTCACGCCGCTCGGCTCCGCGGCTCCGTATGCAACTCAGTATTTGCCGTCTTTTCAGATGTCCTCGACATCACCGGTGAACGCTGCTGGATTCTCGAAACAATCACGAGACATCTCGTAGCACTCGGCGATAGATTTTCCCATCTCAGCAGCGACGGCAAGTGTATTATCGTAAGAGTCACCATCCTCGATCACAAAATACTCGATGAAGAATTTAAGCGTTCGGCCAAGTTGTATTTCGTAGGCCTTCGGTGGCAGTGCCATCGGTCGCATCTGGATCTCATGTCCGGATCGTCCCCAATCCCGTACCCACCACGCCAAAAACTCAAGGCTAAGCCATGCTTCAGAAGAACGATCCAGTATTACTTCAGTTTGAATCATTACTTCGTTGGTGCGACCACCTTTAGTACGCATGATGATTGCATGCGGAAAGCTGCCAAATTCACCGGGTAGTGATAGTTGGTTCGGGTCGAATCCATCAAGTGGTTTGGGAGCGCAGAAACACGCCGCCACACCAGGTAGCGAGGAAAGAATATCGACGAGTGATTGCACCTGGGGCGGGAGTTCCAATACGGATGCCTTTTGGGTTCTATTGGCGAACAACTTCGATCAGCCGGTCCGAGTATTTAGGTATTTAGTAACCGCGACGGGATCGAGAACTTGGTTGCATCGCATTGTTATCATGCGTATCTGACGAGCAAATCGGGTACAGTTTGTAGCCATTAGAAGAAATACACCCACGCAGCGCCAAACGGCATTGCGGCGACTGATACTGCGAACAGACCGGCCCCCAGAGATGCATACCAATACTGCCAAGGATAGGCCGCGGCTAGCATTGTCAGCAACAATGCGATCAACAGAAAAAGGCCGATTAGAATGATCGTCCCACCAGCGACGATAGCAGTCGCGATCGGGTCGGGAGCTGCGGCAGGGCCATCGTAAAAAGCAAAATTGCTAAGCGATCTCCAAAGTTTCGGATGATAGATGCAGTAAGCGAAACCCGCCCATAGAAGTAGATTGGGTATTGCGACGGAGTAAACAAATCTCAGCCTGAAAGTCAAAGGAATTCGTCGGGCAAGACAAGTCAAATCAAAGTCGGATTCGGTAGTCAATCGTTCCCCTCTACTCTCTTCAGCATGATAGTGCCCCACATCACCGAGTCGATGAAAGCAAAGGTCTCCATTGAAATAAGGCACCGCCGTCGCCTTCGGTGCATGCGCTTGCTACATCATGGTTGGCCACCAGAGGCCTAGGGCGTCCTGCTTATCGCCTTCAAATAGGCCGTATTTGTGCCCAAGAGCGATCAACTCTCCCTCAACACTGTACTTGTGTGGCTCGGGACCGACGTAGGTGCCGCCCTGTGCGGATCCCAAGCATTCTAGCTGACCACCACACTTTGGGTGTGGAAGACAGGAAAATTCGCTTTCAGGAACTACA
>CAIXME010000827.1 GCA_903920425.1 uncultured Pirellula sp.
ACCCGACTTCTTTGATCTTGTGATAGTTGATGAATGTCATCGCGGGAGCGCTGCGGACGATTCTGCATGGAGAAGCGTCCTCGAGTACTTCTCATCCGCGACGCAGATTGGTCTTACTGCGACCCCCAAGGAAACCAAAGACATCTCGAATATGGAGTATTTTGGCGACCCGATTTACACCTATTCGTTAAGGCAAGGGATTTCAGACGGCTTCCTAGCTCCCTACAAGGTTGTTCGTATTGGCATCGATAAGGATCTCGATGGATGGCGTCCAACTGTTGGACAAACGGACAGGTTTGGCAATGTCATTGAAGACCGAGAGTACAACGAAAAGGATTATGATCGAAATCTCATCCTCGAGAAGCGAACGCAGCTCGTCGCGGCAAAGATCACAGAGTTCTTGGAGGCAACCGACCGTTTCGCCAAAACAATTGTCTTCTGTGAAAACATCGATCATGCGGAGCGAATGAGACAGGCCCTCGTAAACGCAAACCCTGATCTTGCTGCTGCCAATAATAAGTACGTGATGCGAATCACTGGAGACAACGACGAAGGCAAAGCCCAGCTCGATAACTTTATTGATCCAGAGTCGACATATCCTGTGATCGCAACCACATCGCGATTGATGACGACCGGTGTCGATGCGCAGACATGCCATCTAATCGTTCTCGATCGACGCATCAACTCGATGACTGAGTTTAAGCAGATCATTGGCCGAGGCACACGCATTAACGAAGACTACAATAAGCTTTACTTCACCATCATGGACTTCAAACGAGCAACAGCTTTATTCGCGGACCCAGATTTCGATGGCGACCCAGTTCAAATCTACGAACCTAAAACAGACGAGACAGTAGTTCCGCCTGACGAAGCAACCGACAGCGAGAATACAAATGAAACGCCAGCCGACTACGAAATTGGTGACGCGTTCGATCCATCCTCGGGGGCTCCGCCAAGCAAGTACTACGTTGACAACGTTGAAGTGTATGTTGCAACGGAGCGAGTCCAATACCTCGATGCTGGAGGAAGATTGATCACCGAGTCACTGACAGATTACTCCCGCAAAACAGTTTTAAGAGAGTATCAGTCGCTCGACAGTTTCTTGTCAGCTTGGAGTGAGGCAGACCGCAAACAGGTCATTCTTGAAGAGCTGGCCGGAAAGGGAGTCTTCCTCGAGGAAATTGCTGACCAAGTTGGACGCGATTACGACGCTTTCGATTTGGTCTGCCATATTGCGTTTGACCGCCCTCCATTAACTCGCAAGGAGCGAGCCAATAAGGTCAAAAAGCGTGACGTTTTCACCAAGTATGGGGACAAAGCACGTGCCGTTCTCGAGTCGCTGCTTGACAAATATGCCGACAGTGGACTTAGAAGCGTTGAGTCTTTGGAGATCCTCAAAGTCGAACCACTGACTTGGTATGGCACACCAGTCGAGATCATTAAATTATTTGGTGGCAAAGACGCCTACCTCGCGGCTATACGCGAATTGGAAAATGCATTATATCAGGAAGCGGCTTAATCAATGTCCAATATTTCCGGAATCGTCAAATCTATCCAAGACATCATGCGCAAGGACGCAGGCACCTATGGTGACGCGCAACGACTTGAACAACTAGGTTGGATGTTTTTCCTTAAGATCTTCGATGATCGCGAAAAGGAAATGGAGCTCATTCAGGATAAATACAAATCGCCACTCGCCAAGCATCTGCGGTGGTCGAACTGGGCAACCGACGAAGAAGGCATCACGGGAGAGGCACTGCTAGATTTCATTAATATTACGCTACTCCCTAAACTCAAATCGATGACGGGTGGCAGCGACAAAATCGCCGGTCTCATCCGAATGGCTTTTGAGGACGCAAACAATTACATGAAGAACGGCACGTTGATGCGGCAAGTCATCAACAAAATAAATGGAATCGACTTCAACGCTTCCGATGATCGCCACACGTTCGGCGACATCTACGAAAACCTATTGAAAGACCTCCAGTCTGCGGGCAACGCTGGCGAGTTCTACACCCCGCGCGCCGTAACCCAGTTCATTGTAGAACAAGTCAATCCACGTCTAGGTGAAACCATCCTCGACCCGGCTTGTGGTACCGGCGGCTTCCTCGTCTGTGCCATTGAGCACCTCCGCAAGCAGGCCAAGACAGAGGCCCACGAATGCACCATCCAGGACTGCTTCTCCGGCATCGAGAAGAAGCACCTTCCGCACATCCTCTGCATGACCAACCTCATGCTCCATGGAATCGATGTTCCCTCCAACGTACGCCACGATAACACACTCGCCCGCCCCTTACGTGACTGGGGACCGAAGGAGCGCGTGGACGTGATTGTCACGAATCCGCCGTTTGGCGGCATGGAGGAGGACGGCATCGAGACCAACTACCCCTCTGAGTTCCGCACACGTGAAACCGCCGACCTGTTCCTCGTGCTACTAATGAAAATCCTCAAGCCGGGCGGCCGCGCCGGAATTGTTTTGCCTGATGGCACACTTTTTGGCGAAGGAGTCAAGACTCGCATCAAGGAAGCCCTCCTAACCGAGTGCAACCTCCACACTGTCGTCCGCCTACCCAACGGCGTCTTCAATCCGTACACCAGCATTCGGACCAACCTGCTCTTCTTCACCAAAGGCTCGCCCACAAAAGAGGTCTGGTATTACGAACACCCGTATCCGCCCGGCGCCAAAAGCTACAACAAAGGCAAACCCATCTGCATCGAAGAGTTTGAGGACGAACGTGCTTGGTGGGGCAAGGAGAAAGATAGCTTCAAAGCTCGCGTTGAGAACGAACAAGCCTGGCGAGTCTCTATCGATATCATCAGGGCCGGAAATTTCAATCTGGATCTCAAGAACCCGCACAGCTCCGATGCCGGTCCCGGCGACGTTGACCAACTACTTCCAAAGTATGAAAAGCTCCTCGACCAGATCGCAGTAACCCGCGCTAAGCTGAAGCAGGAACTCCACCACGCTCTTACAGCCCTCCCTAGTGCTTCCCAATGAACATCGAGCCTTTGCTTAAGAGATTTGATGAACTGGCAGACGCACCAGAGCGTTTCCCAGCGCTTCGAAGGGTTATCCTCGTTTATCTGCTGCACTCGGCCGTAAACTCGCCGGATGCGACTTCGCGCGCAGAAAGGCTTCGTGAGGCCCACGAAACTCGCAGACGAGAGCTCATAAACAATTCAAGCCGGAAGGAGGGGCCAAGAGTTCCAGACGTAACCTATGAAGACCTGCCTCTCAGCCTGTGCGATATCTCTACCGTCCTTTTCGACCGGCTAGGAAACATAGCGTCGATTGAAAAAGGCCTTTCGCAGATTCAGAGCACGACACCCGGCCAATACCCCCTCGTCGTCACCGCCGAAACGCGAAGTTCAAGCGATTCGTTCGACTTCGAAGGACCTGCGGCGATCATTCCGCTGGTCTCATCCACCGGCCACGGCGATGCCAGCCTGAAACGCCTTCACTATCAAGAAGGAAGATACGCTGTTGGTAACATTCTCGCGGTGGTTAAACCGATCTGCCCCGATTTGCTGAGAGCGAGATTCATTTACGAATATTTGTCCGCGTTTAAAGAAGAGCTTCTCGTTTCACGGATGGTCGGCACGGCCAATGTTAGCCTCACGATTAACAAATTGAAAGAAGTTCCGGTGCCATTGGTATCTGGGACGGCATTAAGCCGGATTGATGAGTTGATGGCGTTGTGTGATCGCCTAGAGGCGCAGCAGCGGGAGCGCCAGACGATACACGCCGCGCTCGCCCGCGCGTCGCTGGCCCGCTTTGCCGACGCGCCCACCCCGACCAACCTCCAATTCCTCTTCCACCCATCTTACGCTATCCCCCCCGTCGACCTCCGCAAATCTATCCTCACCCTCGCCGTCCAAGGCAAACTCGTCCCCCAAGACCCCCACGACGAGGACGCGCGAGCCATGATTGATCGCGCGATGGAGAAGCGGCAGCAGACGATCAAATCAAAGAGCCTTCGACGGAAGGACCTCGACGAATCTGCCGACCTATTCGAGCACGCGGATTTGCCCGCGTCTTGGTGCGTTGAG
>CAIXME010000828.1 GCA_903920425.1 uncultured Pirellula sp.
AATACGGCTGACGTGAGAGAGGGACATCCAACAGCCTTGTTCGACTTGGGGAGGGGCGAGCGCATCGGCTCGGACGGGAAGGGCAGGATAGACTAGCCTAACTGGTTACACGTCGCGACGCAACCTGGTGGCAAGTTCCCTGTTATCGCGAGAGGCCAGGCAATGACTCAATTGTCTTTTACACGCAGAGGCTATCAAGACATTATGGGACGAACGAAGTGAACGGCGCCTGCATCCTGAAACGCCTTGGTTTGAGCCTTCGTTGCGATTGGACGGCGACCCTATTCCGATTTGCTTCGAAATCCGATGGACCAGCCCGTTGGAGCGGAGGGAACAAAGCGAGTGTCTTCGTAGAGGATCTTTCGGGTGTCGGCGACATCCCCTTTCTCCTCAAGATGGGGTGCAGGTATATCAGCACGCACCACGACGCATAGCGATCTACTTTGTGCAATCGATTGTCGCAGTTCGGCGAGTTGTGCTGGTGACAACATAAACGGCCAAAGCGTTGCGTTGGCGTTTGTTAGAGGCTTCAATCCTGTCCAAAAGTAAAATCGATTGAACGTATGCCCATCAAACACGAGATGGCTTGCACCAGTAGCAACAATATCCTGAACAATTTGCTGCTCGACGGCAGCTTCGTGCGAAGCTAGGTGAATCCAATCGCTGCCGGGTAATCCAAGTGATGTTCCTGCCACCCAACTTTTGGTGGAAACAAAGGATGATGCCAAGCCCGTTGCAAGCGAGCCCATGAGCATAAACCTGGCAAATGCGTTCATATCGAGCATCGGCGAATGCGTTGATGGGCTCACTCTCCGAGCTACCCCCCAGGCAAATACTGCATCACTGAATACGATGCCCATCGTCATCCACCCAGGTAGTGAGCCAAGCATTAACTGAGTCCCCGCCAATGGATAAGCAATCCACGGGCCAAGAACTGTCATCCCTGCCAGCATAACTCGCCCTCGCATCGTCCTGCGTCGGAAGAGAACCAGGCCCGGCGCAAAGCACGGCCCTATGATGGATAACCACTCGGCACAGTCTTGGCAGTTGTTGTTTAGAGGTAACACGGCTCCACCCGCTGTTTTTGCGATAGCAATAGCGATGCAGACAGCACTTGCGACTCCAAGCCATCGCTGATTGCGATAGCACGCCAAAACGCCGCATGCACTCACCATGGTGAAGATGCTAAGCGGTATTGGATGAAAGAAGTACTTGGTGTGCGCATGATGTTGACCGACCATTCCCCAGACAAGCATCGACCACGATGTTCCGTTCAGCCTAGCCCAAAGTGCGATGAGGCATGTAACGATCGTACCGGCGGCGACGGTGGCCAACAGAGGATTGAATCCCGCAAGCTTTGGAAGGCAAGAAGATGTCACTCTGGTTTTGGAAGCAAGAAACGCTACGGCCGACCAACTCAACAGGATGGCAATGGGATGGAGGATTCCTAGGCTGCCCAAATTGGATTTCAACATGGTCGCACTAATGGCCAGAGAGCCCAATGCCCACACAGCAAACAGCATAGATCGACGCGCATATTTGAAACGCGGGATTTCGACGCACGCCGCGAGTAAAAGGGAGGTAGTCATGATGAACCCCACGTTCAGTTTGCACATGCCGCAAATCGCAGCACAACAGCCCGCCATCCACCATCGTCGAGGTGAATGATCGCAAAGCAACCATAACCCCAACATGCACATGAGCAATGCTATTTCCTGCGGGTGGCCTGGCTCGAGAGCAAGTCGACTGAGGTGGATCGTCACCATACAGCTCGTTGCTAATGCCAGCCAACGATTTCCACCAATCCTGAGCATGATGCCCATAGTCAAGAGAACTGGTAGGAGCCAAAACAGTGCTGTTTTCAGCCTAACCATATGGTGGGAAAGAGGTAAACCAAGAACGCTGTGCAGCGGCGCGGTTAGCAAGTAATACGAAGGCCCATACTGTGTATAGGTTTCTTCGTAGAGAGGATGGTTCTCCATAAACGACTTGAGCGTCATCATGACAAACCCTTCATCGTCATAGGGTGCCATGGTCGTCAGCAACAACGGAACGGAGACCAACAGGCAAAAGCCAGCCAGTAGCAAGTACTGCCATTTCGCTTGATGCAACCAACGTGGCATCGAAGTGGCTGGATACTCTCTGACTAGCCGGGCCTCCGAGCTCATAGACCTATCCCGCTGCCAATTTCCAGCCCATCGGCATGGAATACAACTGGTGTTGACTTGTTGTTGGCTTCCCGAAGCTCGCGTTGCAGATTCTCGATCTGCTGCAGCAATCGTGTTTCGTTCGCATGTTGGCTCGAATCATTCCGATTCTGTGCACTGCTCGTCGTTCTTGCGACAATGTACATCGGCCTATTTCGAACTTGATCGTAGATCCTAGCAATGTACTCACCGAGGATGGCAATACCGAGTGATTGGATCGCTCCAAAGAACGCTATGGCGCTCGTGATGCTTGTCCAGCCAGGAATTGCGAGCCCGGTATAGATCTTGTGAAAGATGGCGAATGCGATGCAGACTGCGGAAACCGATGCTGAGATAGCCGCGAGTATGTAGAACGCATGAAGCGGAACTCGCGAAAAACTGAACAGCGCCGTCTTCGCAAGCGATATCAATCCTTTCAATCGCACGCGAGGTTGGTCATCATGCCGAGCGAGTCGTTCTACTGGCAAGGCCCTCTGGCGATAGCCGACCCAGCTTCGTAGTCCGGGAAAGTAGCGATCGTTTTCGGTCAACAATCGAATTTGGTCAACAACAGCTCTGTCGATCAAGCCAAAATTTCCCGCGTCCTTGGGGATGCGTATGGATGCGACGGATGACAATACTCTGTAGAACGCGTTAAATAGAAATCGTTTGGGCAAGCTTTCTTTACGACCAAATCGAACAGCATAAACCACGTCATCTCCTGCGAGCCAATGGTCGATCATCTTCGAGATGGCGTCCGGAGCATCTTGTCCGTCGCTATCCATCACGATGACTGCGTCGCCATCGGCAAAGCAAACCCCGGCGTGGACGGCCGCTTGGTGGCCAAAGTTCCTTGCAAGATGCAATACATGAATTCGACTGTCGTTGTTGGCCAGTTCGTCCATGATCTGTCCACTGGAATCGGTCGATCCATCATTGACCAAGACAATATTCCAGCGAACTCGCGACTTGTCGAGTTCGCACGAAATGCTCTCAATTAACTGATGGAGAATGTTTTGCTCATTCAATACCGGCAGTACTACACTTATCGTTGCGCCGTTCCGATCGCGAGTCCTCATTTGCTGATTACTCCTACCAACGATAATCCGCAGGGCATACCGATCATCGGGCCCACTTTTCGTTCGATGGCCGCTGCACCTAAAAGTGCGTTGTTCATTAAGCGGCTGACACGAGGGAATTCCGTTCCGCGACTGGACGGGCGGAACCGACGCATGACCCGTAGTGCGATCGCTGCGGGCAACGTGAATGCGTTCCAATGCCGCATGAATTCAAGCTTTAGGCCAGCCTGTTTTACTTGATCTCGCATCATGGATTGGGTGTAGCGTCGGAAATGCCCTAGCCGTTTGTCCCAATCCGAAAACAACCACGGATACGCTGGTACGGTAAAGAAGATCTTTCCCTTGGGTGTTAAGCTTCTCGCTGCATGCTCGAGAGCGATCACCGGTTCAGCCAAGTGCTCTAAAACATCCAGTAGAACAACGGCACCTGCCGAGTTTTCCTGAACGGGCCATGGCTGGTGCAAATCGTGAACTCGGACGTTCTCTATACCTTGTTCCTTGGCAAAGGCGATCGATTCGTCGAGGCAGTCCAACCCCTGAACCTGATATCCGATCGACTGCCAGCTTCGGAGATTTCCTGCCGCACCGATGCCTCCTTCGACCAATAAGTTTGGAGGCGGAACGTGTTCTTGTAACATGCTGGTAACAAGCTGGCGTTTCGCAACATGCCACCAATAGCTACTCTCAAGTGTGCCAAGCTCGTAGAGATGAGAGATTTCCATGGTATGCAACCTAGCTTGATTTGATATTCACCGATCTTGTTGGCGAATCATTACCGAGGATTGCAGAGAAGGCTTAATGGAAGCGCAGAGAAGTCAACCTAATTGGTAGATTTTGCGTGGACCTAAACGGGTTTGACGGTTTTTAGGGACACGCGTCTCTTGCCTTTCGGGGGCTCGTTGGGAGTCCCTCGCTCACGCTTCTGGTTATGATATTGGCGTTTAGGTTTGATTACTCACGCAGAGACACAGAGACACAGAGAAGAGTGGAGGGCGAAAAAGGGGACTGTGCACTCTGCGGCTTGGTGTCTCTCTCTGACACGCGATCGCTGCAAGAGAATATTAAGCGGAATCCCTCACTAACGCGTTTTGAAGTTGCGCTATTAGTATTCAGGGCTGAGGGCCCGACACATCCTCTGCCGGTGCCGTGAGGCGCAGTGAGGCACCGTGAGGCACCGTGAGGCACCGGACCGCTAGTTTCAAGGGTTTCAGGCCTGAAGGGCCGACACACTTTACTCATGTATCGCCCCTTCAGGGCTTGCTTCTCAATTGGACTTCGAACCGTGGCTTATCAGCCACGGCATTGGATGTGCCGGCCCTTCAGGCCTAGTCAGCGCAACTTCAAAACTAACGTGTTAGGTCAGGATGGTGGGATTGGCTTGCGGCAAGCTTACAGTTAGCAAGCTCGCCTGTAGAAGATTCTTGAGTATGGCAGCTGAAAGTGCCTTCAACCGGACGGCTCGCGCCGTACCGCTAACAAAGGCTGCGCTGTTAGAAATGGCAGCGCCGTTAGATGTTGTCTAACGGCGCAGGGGCTCTTTTACTTGTTAACGAGAACAGAGGTGCTTATGCTCCGCTCTTGAGCTCGGTAAAGTCGCTCTTAGCCAAACTGTTTGCCCATCGCTTCGGCGATCACGCGACATCGCTTCATCATCTCGTCGAATTGGCCAAAATCGAGGGACTGGTATCCGTCGCTCATGGCTTTGGCCGGATCGGGGTGCATTTCTACGATCAACCCGTCCGCACCGGCTGCAATACTGGCGGCGGCCATGTCGGTGACGAGATAGGAATGGCCAGTGCCGTGGCTAGGGTCAACGATCACGGGCAAGTGCGTTTTTCGATGGAGATACGGGACCGTTGCTAGGGGCAGAGTAAATCGCGTGTGCGATTCGAATGTCCGGATGCCTCGTTCGCACAACATGACGTTGGGATTGCCTTCGTTGAGGATATACTCCGCTGCCAACAGCCATTCCTCAATGGTTGCGCTCGGACCTCGTTTGAGCAATACAGCTCGCCCGGATCGACCAACAGCTTCGAGAAGCCGATAGTTCTGCATATTGCGCGCACCGATCTGCAAGATGTCGGCATACTTCGCAACCAATTCGACATCTTCGGTGCTCATCACTTCGGTTACAACTGCCAATCCCGTTTCCTGACGGGCCAGATCCAGCAGTTTTAAACCGTCTTCCTTCATCCCTTGAAACGAGTAGGGGCTCGTCCGAGGCTTGAACGCACCCCCTCGCAATGCCGTTCCGCCGGCAGCCAGAACCGCCTTGGCACACGAAACGATTTGCTCCTCACTCTCAACCGAGCAAGGGCCGCCCATCATCCCGACAGCGCCATTTCCAGCCTTGAAATTGAGGACTTGGATTTGTGAATGGTCAGGCCGTACCTCGCGCGACGCCATCTTGTATGGTGCTAAAACAGGCAATACTTCCGATACACCAGGATAGCTTTCGAACGACTCAATTTTGATCTTTCTGTCGTCTCCAACGGCTGCAATCACGGTACGCTCGGTACCGCGAATAATGTGCGATTTCAAACCAAGCTCACTAATGCGGTTGGCAATTTGCTCGATCTGCTGATCGGTAGACGACTTTTCCATCACGACTATCATTTGCTTGGAAACTCCAAATTGAGGGGAACGAGAGGAATCGTTCGAGGCAAAAAAAAACCTCAAGGTCTGAGTGGCCTTGAGGTAGGAAGTTCATTTTGTTTGATTCGCTTAGCGAACTGCAAAACCCCATCGGCCCGGCCTAAAGTCGGTAAAATAATAAAACGAAAAGCTGTACCAGGTGGTGTTCATTCCAACAGTATGGATCCTTTCTGAGAATTTGCAAGTCACCCACGCAAATCCCGTTTTGATGCTCCAATTCCTGACGTAGGCGCAAATAGGCGCTGTTCCTATGGTGTTCTCAGCACCTTCGATCCAGCCGGTCAACGCGTGTACGAGAACTCGGCGGTTCCTTTTCAGTTGATAGGTTTCGTTGTGCCGAACGATCGTGGCTTGTATGCTTCGAAAGTCCGAAACAGGATAGCAACAGGTCGTAACAGGTCGCGCGAAGTCCACAAAAGTTCGCTCAAAGGATTGTGTATCTATGTCGCAGATCAACGCGGCCCATGTCGGCAAATGGTGGCATCGAGACGAATCTTCCAATCGCATCATTTGCGATCTGTGTCCTCGTCATTGCTCGATGAAAGAGGGCGATCGAGGATTCTGCTTTGTACGTAAGATCCAGGGTGATCAAATGGTCCTCGATACGTACGGACGGAGCACAGGCTTTTGCATCGACCCTATTGAAAAGAAGCCTCTCAATCACTTTTATCCGGGAACAAGCGTTCTCTCTTTTGGTACAGCAGGTTGCAATCTTGGCTGCCAGTTCTGTCAGAACTGGGATATTTCCAAATCGCGTGAAGTTTCCAAGCTCAGCGCCACTGCTGAGCCTGAGTTGATTGCAACGGCAGCAAAGCAATTGGGCTGCAAAAGTGTTGCCTATACCTACAACGATCCCGTTGTTTGGGCAGAGTATGCGATCGAGACGGCCAAGGCATGCCGTCAGCTGGGAGTCCAAAGCGTGGCGGTTACAGCTGGGTACATGTCTCCTAACGCACGACGCGACTTTTATGTGCATATGGATGCAGCCAACGTTGATCTCAAGGCCTTTTCGTCGGAGTTCTATCGCAAGATCACATACTCGCAAATAGAACCCGTGTTGGATACGCTGCGCTATCTAAAGAACGACACCGATGTTTGGTTTGAAATCACGAACCTCATCATCCCCGACCTCAATGATTCGACGGATGAGCTTCGGGCAATGTGCGATTGGATCTTGGAACATCTCGGGCCTGATGTACCAGTCCACTTTTCTGCTTTCCATCCCGATTTTCGAATGATGGATCGAGCGCGAACACCGGTCGAAACGTTGCTCAAGGCTCACGCCATTGCGAAGCGATGTGGATTAAATTATCCGTATGTCGGCAACGTACATGATCGTGTTCACAGTTCCACTTACTGTCGCGCCTGTCATGCCCTTCTGATCGAACGCGATTGGTATGAACTTGGTAAGTATGAGATTTTGGGCAATTTGTGTGCGATTTGTGGAGCTGAGCAAGCTGGGCGATTTGAAACAACTCCAGGGACATGGGGACGCAAACGGCAGCCAGTGAACTTGGATTCTTTCCGCCAAACGGAACTTACCAGTGTAAACAATCGGTTATCATTGCCGATATTGCCTGACTTGATTGCACCACCGCAGCGTGCCACCGGTTTTGCTAGCGCAGACACTGGAGCGGATAACGGTGAAGCCAGTGCAACAAAACAATTCGTTTCGACGGAAGATGAAACTATGACAAGCCCATTGCTATCAACTCCCGTAAAATTGGCGATGCTCAAACTGGACGAGCTGACAGCCGATCAAAAGCGCTCTATTCAACGCGCTGCCCAGATCGCGGTCGTCGCTGCCGCAACGGGTAGGCGTCTTGATAAGGACTGGTGCAATTTCCTCGGCGAATTGGCTGATTTGCATGTGATGGGCTTGTTTACGACGTTGAATCGCGGCCTGCAGTTGCGGGGTTGCTGTGGTTTCGTTGGACGCCCTACCCATTTGAAAGAAGCCCTCCTCACGTCGGCACAACGGACTGCAACCGAAGACACACGTATGCCTGCGATCTCGACGGTCGAGCTTCCCTATTTAAGCCTAGACGTGTCGTTGCTCGCATCCCCAGTACCTCTAACGGTCCCGCCAGCGCAACGCCCCGAACATATCGTGATTGGAAAGCACGGTTTGAAGATTACTCGCGGAGACCAGGCGGGTTTGTTGTTGCCGAGTGTTCCCGTTGAACAGAAGTGGAACGTCGAGCAATTCCTGCAAGGAGTTTGCCGAAAGGCGGGTATGCCCGAAAACGCGTGGCTTGATGGGAGCACATTGCTGGAGATATTCGAGGGCGATGTCATCGAGGGTACGATCGAATCGGATATTCTTCCTGTAGTTTTGCCCCCTAAAATGCCGCCAGGCAATATCGAAAGCTTGCAACGTCTAAAGCAAGTGACGACGCAGAATCTCATTGCTTTCGCGCAGGGTGGTACACCGAGTTACGTCGCGTTGGACGCGATGGATGGCACCGTCAACGGTGTCGTTTTGACGCTTGTCGATTCTGCGACGTCTCGACCTCTAGCGCATTGGATTAAATCTTCGTTGCGTACCGGCATGGCGCTGCAAGCGAGTTTGTTCGAGATGTGCGCCGCTGCGGCTCAAGTTTTGAAGTCGGCCAAGTTCCAGAAGGAAACAGACATCGAGTTGGCGATCACAGTACTCTTTGATCCTGCTCACCATGGCGCGATTCAGCATGAAGACTGGGATGGAAGTCAGCTCAAGACGGAACTGTCGCGTTGCTCCTTGGAAGGAATCAAGACCGACCAACGTGCGATCGTTACGGCGTGTGGTGACTATGCCGCAGTCGCGTTCGACGCAGAAAAGAACGTCATGCAATTGCTCAATGAAGCCGCATCCGCGATCAAATCGCGTAGGAACCCTGTCGGTGTTTATTCGTTGGCCTGCATTTCCACCGCTGTTGGATTGTTGGCAACCAATGCATCGCCAAGTCTGAGCGAGCCTGTGAATCGAGCTCCTGCGATTGCAGAAGGTTTCTATCCGTCTAACCCTGAATCACGACAGAAGCTCGTCGGCGAGTTCAAGGCAACGCTACCCGCAGAGCTGAGCACGCAGCCTGCGTTAGCGATTATGACTCCACACGCGGGGCTTCGCTATAGCGGACAAGTCGCAATGGACATTTGGAGCCGTGTGGCGTTGCCATCCACTGTGGTCATCATCGGACCAAAGCACACGCAATACGGGCGAGAATGGGCTGTTTCGCCATCACCGATTTGGGAGTTGCCAGGCGGGTTGCAATGGGAGATCGATTTACCTCTATCGCGAGCAATAGTCGATGGCGTAGAAGGTATGGAGTTTGATTTCGCGGCTCATGCGCGTGAGCACGGAGTCGAGATTCAGTTGCCTATTCTCGAAGCTCTCACGACTAAAGAAACACGCCCTAAGATTGTTGCGATTGCGATGAAGAGTGCTTCCATCGAAGAGATCATGCGTGCAGCCGAGCAATTAGCAAGCGTGCTGCGAGCTTGGCCTGAAATGCCGTTGTTGGCTATCTCAAGCGATCTCAACCATTATTCGCCCGAAGCGGAAAACCGGCGTCGTGATCGCATTGCAATCAATGCGATGTTAACAGGCGAACCGATGAAGCTGATCGAGGCGTGCCAATCGAACAAGGTTAGCATGTGCGGATTGGTTGAAGCCGCAGTCGTAATGCAAACGCTAAAGAACCTCGGCCACGATTTTGTGGTTGAAGAGATCAGCTACGACAACAGCGCCAAACGAGGCACGCCCGATCGCGTTGTTGGTTATGCTGGAATTCTTTTCCGAAGCAAGTAGCCGTCTCTTGCCTTGCAGAGGCAATCGGTAAAGTTTCTTAGAACGGAGCGTCAGCTTCGTCGTCCGCGGCAGCTTGCGAGAAGGCGTCATTCAGATCGTCTTCGTCCATGCCGCCGCCTCCCGAGCCAACCTTGTTGAATCCCATGGCTTCGGCGCTCAAGAAGTATTTTACTTCGCTCATGGGGTCCTTCTGCCATTTGCGACCGCTCAGACGGTAGGTCACGTCGACCTCGTCGCCCAATTTGAGTTCATCCACCGCGTCGCATGCATCGTTGGTAAATTCCAACGGGATGTAGTTTGCGAAACGACCGTTTTGTTGTTCCAAAACAACGACGCGTTTGCGGAATCCTTTTTGGCCGAAGGATTTTGTTGGTTCGATGACGTGTACGGTTCCGCGAACTTTTGAATTGGACATGAGACGATGCCTAAGAAACTAGGGGGAGAATGCAACAGAACAGTCGAGCGACCGCTTTTGCGTGGCTCGATTTTCGAGCCGAAATTGTATCCAAGCCGCAGGCTATTGGCAGCGACCAAGCCAATTTTTTCCGACAAACCAGCTTCGTGCACGCGTTTGTGCCGTCTCGTTGCAAATTGATGCGACCTGTGATAAACCATCGACTAGAATATTGGGAATGTAAGGCATTGGTACAGAAACCTTTACCTCATCCGATCCCGGTTCCTGAACGATTCCTTTTGCCAGCTGGCAACGATAGCACATGGCAGCGAAGACGGCATCCGAAAAAAGCAGCTCGAAAAGTGCGACAACGCACGCCTTCGATCTATTGGCAATTGCCTCCATGGAGTCATTGCCGCCGATTATTTGCTGTTTCGGAGCGGATGATTTTCTTAGACGAATCGCCATCTCTCACTGCGTGCGACTTTCGCAGGTCGACACAGAGACAATCCGTTCCTTTGATGGCGACGACGATGGTTGGCGAGAGGTCCATGACGAGTTATCGACTCGCTCCCTTTTCGATGACGGGGGATCGCGAATCGCCATCGTTCGAGGGGGGGATAAATTTGTCACCAAAAACCGAGATCCGCTGGAACGGTGGGCGGAGTCGCATGCTGAGGGCTCATGCTTGATTTTGGAACTGCAATCGATCGCAGCCAATACCAAGCTGTACAAATTGATCGCAAAAAACGGAATGCTGGTCAGTTGCACACCACCGCAAAAATCGTCTTGGGGGAATCCACCGGATGAAAAGGCGATGCAAAAGTGGATCTTGGAATGGGCGAAAACAAAGCACAAGCTCGTGTTATCTGCCAAGCAATGCTTGCTCATCATTGAGCGCATTGGTGCGGTGTGTGGATTAATCGATTGCGAGCTGGCTAAGCTCGCTTTATTCGCGGACAACGCAGGCGAAGTGACAGACGCGAGAGTTTCGGAATTGGTAGGCGGCTGGCGAACACAGACCGCTTGGGAGCTAGCAGATGCGATTGCGGATGGTAAAACCGCGTTAGCCTTGGAGCAACTCGATAAACTCTTGACCGCGGGCCAGAACTCCGTCGGCCTGATGGCTCAAATCTCTTGGTCATTGCGTAGGTATGGGTTAGCAGCGCAGCTAGTCGAACAATCCGAGCGGATCGAAAACCGAATTCCCTTGAACACTGCTTTGGAACGTGCCGGGTTCAATCGGTTCGATATCGCCAAAGCTGAGACGAGACTCAAGCGTATCGGTCGGCCACGCGCAAAAGAAATGTTAGCGTCACTCGTCGATTTAGAGCTTAAACTGAAAGGTAGCCACAGCAACGAAGATCGGGCGAGGCTTGCGATAGAATCGATGATTATGAAATTGGGGTAGAGGATCAAGCAACTGGGGTGACCGGCATTTGCCTGTCGTGTTGGCCTGCAACCGTCCGTTGCCAATGAGAGCCAACACGAACCGAGCATGTCCATTGCAGAACAGGTAGGTGTATTATGTCAACGTTTAGCCAAGCTGGATTTCTATGTGTTGTTCTCGCATGCAACACGTTGCTCAGCATTGCGCAAGCTCAGGATTACGCCGGGTATGGGGCGTTTGAGTTGTACGCATCGGATGTTGATTCTAAATCCATTGCGAATGTAACCGCCGACGAGTTAACGGTGCGCGATGCAAATAGACAAACCACACGGTATCGAAGATCGACACGCTACGACACCACCGACCAGAAATGGATTGGCTACGCATCGCGCGAAGCTCAGCAGGTTATCCGCTGGCCCGTTAGCGGTGCGGGACGAATGCAAATTGGCACGCTGCAGAACGGCCAGGTCCAATTCGATTGGAGCAAGATGACTATCAGGTCGCTCCAGCAGACATCGCCATTGGGTTCCAACGGGGAAGTAATGCCGCCGGGA
>CAIXME010000829.1 GCA_903920425.1 uncultured Pirellula sp.
ACTCGGTTGCATTGATTGGAGTCAGATCGATCTGTGCTGGAGACAGCGTTACGCCGACTCCATTTGCCGCTTCGATCAGGGCTTCGGTGACTTGCGAAGCATTCATGCGAGCTCCGCCGTCACCAACGCTATTGCGGAATTGCAATTCAACCGCGGTCTTTGGAATAACAGTACTGTCGGCAACTGGTTCGGTTCCCGGTGTAGTTGCGGGTTTCGTTTGCTCAGCTGCGTTGATGTCTGCAGTCGATGTTACTTCCGCATTGGTTGTCTTGTCCGCTTGATCTTGGAACGAGACCAGCCGAACATTGCTCTTTGGCATGAGATTCGACTGAGACTTTACGCCTGTTACCGGTTTTACTTCCACGTCGAATGTTACCAGTTTGGCGACATTGGATTCGGAAAAACCTTTGACCAATCGCGATGTTACGTCTTTGCCATCCTTGAGAGAAACGTCCAGCTTGAAAACGCTGTTCTTCTCGTAACCATTGACATCCACACTGGTGAGCGATGTCTGGATTGGCAATCCTTCTGCATCCTTTTCGAAGGCGACGTCCATGATGTCTCGCACTTGGTCGGCCGTAGCACTCTTGTCCAAGCTAAAGACGATGGAGGTGCCACCGTTGAAGTCGATATCGAGGATTTGGCGACCGCGAAGGGCCATTGCCGCTAGTCCAATAAGGATAAGAACGACCGAGACACCGTAGCAGAAGTTACGGAATTTCATGAAGTCGATGTCTTGAGGACCGAACAAAGCCCGTCGTCCAGAGTTCACGTAGTCCGACATACCCAGCCAAGCACACTTCATCTTTTCTGCGACTTCGAACAGCTTGTGAGTCACAAAAACGGCGGTGAACATACTGATAACCAGACCGATAATCAGCGTGACCGAAAAACCTTTGATTTGCTCGGTACCGACGAAGTAAAGCACAACTGCCGTGATGAGCGTCGTGAGGTTGGAGTCAAAAATCGTGGTCCACGCGCGGTCGAAACCGTTGCGGATGGCCATGCGAGGTGTTGCTTTCTTTTCGGTCTCTTCTCGAATCCGTTCGAACACGAGAACGTTGGCGTCGACGCTCATCCCCACCGAGAGAACTAAACCTGCGATACCAGGCAACGTCAACGGTTGCTTGATCAAAATCATGATGGCGAGGATCATCCCCAGGTTCAGGAGCAACGCGAGCGTGGCGATGAAACCCGAGAATCGGTAGTAAACCAACACGAACAAGATGGTAACGACCAAGGACATGTTGCTAGCGTAGAAACTCTTCGCAATCGCATCTTGCCCCATGCTAGCACCGACGGAGTTTTCGCTGATTGGCTCTTTGGAGATAGCCCCTGGCAGAGCACCTGCGTTGAGGATCGATACCAAAAAGTCCACTTCTTGCTCGGTGAATCGGCCTTCGATCAAACCTTCGCCGCGAATCGGCGAGTTCAAGCTTGGGGCCGATTTGACGTAACCGTCGAGCAAAATAGCCATACGGCGCTTGAAATCGCTGGTGGGGCTTGGTTGGTTTGCACCGGTCAAG
>CAIXME010000830.1 GCA_903920425.1 uncultured Pirellula sp.
GCCTTCATCGCCTTCATCGCGTGCGCGAGTATTGCGAGCGCTCAGCAACCCCTACGGGCCCCAGCAGTCCCGCTAGTGGCATGCGACCCCTATTTTAGTATTTGGTCCCAGGCGAATCACCTGACCGATAACGAAACAACCCATTGGACCGGTCGTAATCATCCAGTGCGAAGCTCGGTGACCATCGATGGCAAAGTGCTGCGACTCATAGGGACTGGCCCGCACAACGTCGCAGCGATGAAGCAAACGAGTGTGGTGGTACTGCCTACGCGTACACTCTATCGGTTTGAATCCGAGGAGTTGATCCTGTCGGTGACATTCATGACTCCCAGTTTGCCTGAGAGCATCGAATTGCTGTCGTGGCCTGTTACCTTTATTACCTACACGGTGCAGTCGCGAGACGGAAAGGAGCATCATGTCAAAATTGATTTCGAAGCCTCACAAGACATCGCCATCAACGATCCCAATCAAAAAGTTCAGTGGTCGCAACCCAGCATCGATGGACTCGCAACCATGGCTGTGGGTTCCGAATCCCAAGATGTGCTTGGCCGTAGCGGGGACGATCTCCGTATCGATTGGGGGTATCTGTATGTCAGCATGCCAACATCCCAGCACCCGCGTTGGACAGAGAAACGCTTGGAATTTGACATGGGTATGGTCGCAAGCCAGGAATCGTCACGCTGGTTGATGATGGCCTACGATGATTTGTATTCGATCCAGTACATGAAAAGCAATTTGCGTCCTTACTGGCGTCGCAATGGTTGGGAGGCGAGCGATTTATTGCAGAATGCCGCCAAAGAATACGACAGCCTCACGAAACGCTGTGCTTTGTTCGATGACGAGTTGATGTCCGATTTGAGGAAAGCTGGCGGTGAGAACTACGCGCAGTTGGGTGCGCTCAGCTACCGACAGTGTTTTGCTGCGGGCAAGTTTGTTGCCGACGCGAACGGACAGCCTCTTCAATTCTCGAAAGAGAATCACTCGAATGGTTGCATTGCCACCTCGGATGTTTTCTATCCAATGGCCCCACAGTTTTTGCTGTTCGGACCCTCGCTTGCCAAGTCGTTTTTGGTGCCATTCCTGAACTATGCTGCTAACGAGCGTTGGCGATTTCCGTTTGCCCCACATGATCTCGGCCAATATCCGCTCGCCAATGGACAAGTCTACGGCGGTGGCGAACGAACAGACCGCGACCAAATGCCGGTCGAGGAATGTGGCAACGTTATTCTTTTGGTAGCTGCCATTGCTGAAATGGAAGGGAATCCTGGCTTCGCCAATTTGTATTGGAAGCAGATCGAAACATGGGCAGAGTACCTAAGCGAAAAAGGATTCGATCCCGATAATCAGCTGTGCACAGACGACTTTGCTGGGCATCTTGCACACAATGTGAATCTGAGCGCTAAAGCAATTTGCGCCATAGGTGCCTATGCCAAACTCTGCGACATGCGAGGGGAAAAGGAAAAGGCTGCGAAGTCATTCGCATTGGCTCGCGGTTTCGCAAAGCGCTGGATCCAAGAGGCAGACGCAGGGGACCACTTTCGATTGGCGTTCGATAAGCCTGAAAGCTGGAGCCAAAAGTACAATTTGGTGTGGGACCGCATTCTCGGTCTGAATCTGTTCCCCGAGTCCGTTGCACAAAAGGAAATGGCCTACTATCGAAAGATTCAAAATGAGTTTGGCCTCGCGCTCGACAACCGGGAAACCTATACCAAACTCGATTGGATTACATGGACTGCGACTCTGACGCAAAATCGGGATGATTTCGATGCCTTGCTCGCTCCGGTGATCCATTTTGTTAATGAGACACCGGACCGATCTCCATTGACAGATTGGTATCAAACCAAAACGGCGAGGAAAGTCGGTTTCACAGCCCGACCTGTCGTTGGGGGAGTCTTTTTGCAGCTTCTGTATGATAAGAAGCTATGGGGTAAATGGGCTTCACGCGATCAAACCAAAGCCGCAGGATGGGCGGCGATGCCCAAGCCACCGGTCATTACGGAAGTAGTTGCGATTGCCTCGACGCAGCCCAGCGAATGGCTTTATACAGTTTCAAAACCCACTCCCGATTGGTATGGCGCGGCGTTCGATCCGACACAATGGAAGCGGGGCAAATCGGGGTTTGGTACATCCGATACTCCAGGTTCCTCTGTCGCGACAACTTGGTCCTCTCCTGATATCTGGATGGTCCGAGATGTCGAACTGCCAAACGCCAGCTTGGAATCATTGCAATGGATGATTCATCATGACGAAGATACTGAAATCTACGTCAATGGTGAGTTGGCTGAAAAACTCTCTGGCTATACGACCCAATATGTGACGCGCGCTCTATCGGCCCGCGCGAAATCGCTTTTAAAGCCAGGGAAGAATCGAATTGCAGTGCATTGTCACCAAACCGGCGGCGGCCAGTACATCGACTTGGGGATAGTTGCGGTGCAGCCCAGCACGGTAGGGCCCAGTACTGTAGGGCCCAAGTAGATAGTCCGAGCATCGGTCCAATGCCATGCACGATCCCGGTGTTTATAAGCCGGGAGGTGGCGGCGGCGGCGGTGGTGGTGGCACCGGCGGTGGCGATGGAGGACTCGGCGGTGAAGGCGGGCTCGGTGGCGATGGGGGTGACGGTGGACTCGGCGGACTCGGTGGTGATGGCGGCGAGGGAGGTGCCGGTGGTGATGGCGGAGCCGGTGGTGGCGGAGGTGGCCCGGTTATCGCTTCGACTTGTTGCAGTGGCCCACGCTCGGTGAGCAACTGTGTCTGCGATTCGAATGAGTTGCCACTTGAAAAGACCGGCAGCATCCACATGTTGTCGTTGGCAGGGAAAGAAACCTTGACACTGACATTGTCGGTGGACTCGAGTACTGGGTCTGGTGATACGGTGACTGTGGCACCTGTAACTCCCATCACGCTCAAGATCGAATTTGCTTTGGCTTGAGCCTCGGCGACCGTGGCGCCAGGAACAATAATCAATCGGGCTGCTTCGTACGATGCATTGTCAGCAACGTGCCGCAGCATGTTGATTCGAGCGAATTCGACACCCGCGACGAAAAGCAGAAACATGATCGGTAGCACTACGGCAAACTCGACGGTATGCGACCCGCGACGCGATCGCAATGGTCGAGATCGCGAGCGATGGCTGTGTTTGAAATTCATGTTTATCCGGAATGCTTTTGCTACCGTGAAATGAGTATTGGCAATTGTCTTCCGATGTCGCGAAAGATGGAGAGCAGAACCGTTCCGTTGGAAGCATGATAGTGCTTGCCATTTCCTTTAACAGCGACCTGCTGCATCGTCGCTTGATCTGCTTCGGCTGAAAACGTGATCGTGAACACCATGATCTGCTCGTCCGATGCATGGTCTGCTGCCGCGATAGGATTGCTACCCACGGTGTCGATTCCATCTGTTAGCACGATCATGACTTTTGCCGCAAAGGGCCGTGAGTTTATGGAGAGCGCATTGATTCCGCTCTCGATCCCTCCGCCAATATTTGTCGCGCCCGACGTAAAGGATTGTGTGTAAAAATCTAAAGAGCCCCGAATGCTGTTGTAGTTTGTGGTCAGCAGTTGTTCGAGGTTGGTACCATCGTTGTATGTGCTCAGAGAAACAAATTCGTTCACCGGTGAGTTGGTGAGCTCATTCAAGAAGACGTCGACCGCTGCCACCGCGTCTCGCCAGCGGCTAGGATTCGGGGCTGGGTCACCAAAAAACCAACCAGCTGGAGCGGCGGCGGGTATCGGCGGGAATTGTGCGACCTCGTTTGCTCCGTAAGCCATCGATCCGGATCGATCAATCACCAACGCGATGTCCACTTCAATTTGATTGGAACGGGAGGTTTGCCGCGATTCAATCGCTGTTGAACTAAAGAAGCCTGGTAAGGGCAAATTCACCGGCCCGCTCGGCGAACCTACGGTTCGGCGAGTGGTCACTTCCACGGCGTTGGGAAACGCTCCGCCTGGAGTAAAAGAATAGCGATCGCTAACCGATGCTCTAGCGGATTGGCCAAAGATGAAATCTCCGTCCGCAAGCAAAAGTGGTCGGCCGCCGACGGTGTTTAAACTGGCAGCGGTCCGGCCTTTGGCCATGGCTCCCGCCTGGTCGTTACTCAATGCAAATTCTCGCCCGGTAGCACGCGATGCAGCATCGCTAGCGATGACCATCTCCGTGCGATTGAGTTCGAGGTACGCAATGTTGATTGCGAACGCTCCAAGTATCAAAACAACAGGTAGCATCACTGCAAAAAGAGGAATGATCGCGCCATTGCGTGCGCGAGGCGTTCGCAGGAATTGGTTGTGAGCGCAACATCGTTTCGGTGAAGCAACGTTGATGCACCTGCCCTTTTTTTCGTGCATGACTAGAACTCTTTCATCATCGATACGGTGCCCGTCAAAGACTGGGAACCGTAAAACATCGTCGGAAAAAGGGAATTGGCTTGGCACGATGCAGAAACGTCGACACGAATGAATGTGCCGTAAGGTGCGTTTTGAAAGTCGACCGGCGTTACCGATACGTTGTATCCATGCACTCGTCTCGGTACGAGAATGGTGTCCACTGCGTCAGCGACGTCTTGCGTTCCGGTTTTCGGTACGATGGTAACACGAGCCGCCTCATACGAGGCGATCTCCAGCGACTGCTGCAAGAAAATCATCGCACAGGCTTCGATCGTCCCCAGAAGTATCAGCATGAAAACGGGAATGATGACAGCCAACTCGATGACCGCAATGCCACTGCGATTTTTACGTCGGTTGAGTTGTTTCCACGGTATCACAATCGGCAAGCCCTGCTTTTGGTTCCATCGCACGACGTCGCTTTTAAGAATGCCCCATCGTGCAAGAACCATAGCATGTGCTATCTGCGCAAAATCTACCGTCTGCAACATTCCGCATAAACTGGAACGATTTTGCCGGTATAATCGGTAAAGAATGCAATCCAGAACCGGACAATGGGTTTTTGGATTACACTCGCATTCCCGCCATCCCCCTTCCGTCCCATCCTCCCTCCCCGTATCCCAGTCAGTCGCAGCAATGGACTGACTATTCTTGAAGGCTCGCAACATGAGACAAGCAGGAATTTACTTGCTCCCATTGCTCGGTGCACTCGCAAACCCTATTTCAACGCGGGCAGCAGATCTGGACGGTAGTTTCCAACATGACGTGCGACCGTTGCTCAAGCAGTATTGTGCGGAGTGCCATAACGATCAAGTTACCGAAGCAGAGATCGACTTTACCGCAATCCAATCATGGGGCGACGTTCGCAAGGTTTCCGGAACTTGGTTGAAGGTCTCTGATGTCATTCAATCCCATCAGATGCCACCACCCGATTCCCCTCAATGGCCGGCTTCAGAACGCGAAAAGGTTCTCGCTTGGGTTCAAGCATTTCTAACCGAAGAAGCCGCAGCGAACGCGGGCGATCCCGGGCCCGTCCTGCTGCGCCGACTAAACAACGCAGAGTACACGTACACCCTACGGGATTTGACCGGTCTGGATTCGCTAAATCCCACTCGCGAATTCCCAACCGATGGAGCTGCTGGAGAAGGGTTCACCAATGCGAGCGCAGCGCTCTCCCTATCTCCTGCGATGCTCACCAAGTACTTCGATGCTGCGAAAGAGATCACCAAGCACTTGGTACTCTTACCGGAAGGTGCCCGATTTTCGCCCAACACCACCCCAAGCGATTGGACTAACGATGCGATTGCATCGATCCGAGAAATCTATGGTCGATACACGGACCAATCTGGTGGGAGCTCGGTGAATCTGCAAGGTATCGTATTTGATACGAATCAAGGAGGCAGATTACCCTTCGAGAAATACCTAAAGGCTCTCCATGTCGCTCGTTCCCAATTGGAGTCCAATCCGCAATCCATCGACAGTATTGCCATAGAGCATCGCCTTAATGCAAAGTACCTCCGTACTATATGGAACCAGCTGCATGACCAACACAGCCCATCCCTGATCGTGAAGGAATTGCAAAAGAGTTGGGCTGCTGGAAAAGAAGAAGAATTGGTAACGATTGTTAACCAGTGGCAAAAAGCGTTATGGCGATTTTCAAGCATCGGACATATCGGCAAAGTCAATGGCCCCAAGGCTTGGCAGGAACCGATCGAGCCCATCTCATCGCGCCAAGAGTTGCGAACAAAAATCCCACCTCTGAACGAACTGGTACCGGACGCAGGCTCTGAGATCGTCACCTACTATCTATCCATCGGTGATGCAGGCGATGGGCATCAAGGGGATTTGGTCATCATTGATCGACCTCGATTGGTCATGGAGGGTCGTCCTGAATTGCTTCTGCGAGATGTTCGCCCACTGCTTGCAAAATTGGATGGCATCCGCGCCGAGTTGAAAGCGACGACGCAAGCATGTTTGACGGCTGCCGAGGAGGCCCAACGTTCTGCAAGCGGAATCGAGATCAGCCAACTCGCAACCAAACATGGAGTGCGACAGGAAGTACTGCAGGCGTGGTTCAACTATCTGGGGATCGGGGTAACCGGCCAAGTGCAACTAGGAAACATCTTGAACCGAAAGATGGAGAGCGCTGCGGGATACGACTTCGTAAAAGGCTGGGTTGGAGATGATGCGTTGAGTGTTTTGGCAAACTCCTCGGACCAACATGTGCGTGTGCCTGGAAACATGCCTCCGCATAGCATCGCAGTCCACCCGTCCCCGACCCAGTCGATCGCTATCGGGTGGAAGTCCCCGGGAACCATGCGATTGAACATCCAGGGATTTGCCCAACATGCACACCCAGAATGCGGCAATGGTGTTGCGTGGTCATTAGAACTACGGCGAGGCAACACACGCCAAACCCTTGCAAAGGGCATTTCCCATGGGGGCAAGCAAGTCGAGATCGGCCCGATCGAACAAGTACCCATTCAATCCGGGGATCTCGTTTCCTTGGTTGTTGCTCCTCGCGATGGCAATCACTCGTGCGACCTGACTACCGTCGATCTGCAACTGGCAGCCCCAGAGGGAAAATGGCATTTAGCGAACGATCTGTCCGCTGACCTATTGAAGTCGAATCCGCATCCAGGGGCAAACGGAACCGATACACCGTGGGTGCTCTACAGTGAACCAGCAAATGCCCAAACCGGTTACACCGTTCCAGCAGGTTCCTTGCTGGCTCGCTGGCAATCGACTGCGGACGAACAAGAGCGGAAAACGTTAGCAGTTCAGGTTCATGAGCTTTTGAATTCGGATCTTCGCAAGGCAACACTCCATGACGGTGATCGGGTTCTGCATCAGCAACTCACCAGCCTGAGTGGACCGTTGATGGGGGCTGTAATGCGAGACATTCAAGCCAGTTCCGACCAGGTCGATACCGAGAGTGATCGCCGTTACGGATTGGACCGAAGTCTATTCGGAAAGTTGCCAGATGGTTCGGAGATAGACTCGGCTAGCTTGGCCGTACAGGCTCCGGCAGTCATCGAAATTCGGTTGCCCCGCGAGTTGGCTGCAGGAGCGGAGTTGATGTCGGCAGCCCAGTTGCATCCCGCCTTGGGACGCGAGGGAAGCGTGCAGGTGCAATTGCTTTCCCAATTGCCGTTATCGCCAGGTGGAATAACGAGCGATGTTCCCGTGCTCGTTCAAGAATGTTCCAAAAGCAAAACGCGGTTCGAGCAGTCTTTTCGCGACTTCCGTAGTCTTTTCCCCATCGCGCTATGTTACACCAAGATCGTTCCAGTCGACGAGGTGGTGACGTTGACATTGTTCTATCGTGAAGACCAGCACTTGCAGACATTGATGCTGGACGAGGCTGAAAAGAAACAGCTCGACCAACTTTGGGATGAGTTGCACTACGTGAGTCGAGATGCGCTGGCATCCGTAGATGCATATGAACAGTTATGGCAATTCGCAACACAAGATGCGGATCCGAGCGCATTCGAACCTCTGCGTGCACCGATACTGGCCAAAGCGGCTGCATTCAGGGAGCAGCTTGCGAAATCGGAGCCCACCCATATCGATTCGGTGGTCCGTTTCGCATCGCTGGCGTACCGAAGACCACTCAAAAAGGCCGAAGCAGCAGAGATACAACAGTTGTACCATCGACTTCGTTCGCAGGAATTGAGTCATGAAGATGCGATTCGATTACTGTACTCTCGCGTTTTGGTTTCACCCTCGTTCTTGTATCGAGCGGAGGTGCCAGGGCCTGGTCGGGATGCAGTACCGGTTTCAGCGACCGAACTTGCAAGCCGATTAAGCTATTTCCTGTGGTCTTCCGCACCGGATAGCGAATTGCGTCGACTGGCAGACGAAGGCACATTGCTGGACGAAGAGGTGTTGAAGCAGCA
>CAIXME010000831.1 GCA_903920425.1 uncultured Pirellula sp.
GAAAGCGCTGGAAGCCAGCCAAAGCCAATCCAACCGCAGCTACCAACGTCATCAGTTCGGCCAAATGCATGCGACTCGATGGATCCAAGAATCGAATGGAAATGACAACCATCAGGAAAACGCTCAAGACCGCAGTCGGGAGCATCATGTAGGGCGATTTCCAAATGCCTCCATCTGCCAGTTGGATTTGATTCTGACGATAGGTCTGCAGCTGTGCTTCAAAGCTTCGATGTGTTTCGTCCCTGTTTTGCATCGTTTCCAAAAGCGGAGCCGTCTCGCAGATGTGCGAGAGTTGTTCGCTCGATGCGCGGGCTCGTTCAAACTGCACAGGCCTGCGTTTGCGTCTGCTTGCTTCCAAGGTACTGTGAAGCCACCAAATGCTGACGGCGCACGCCATAGCCAACGCAGTAATCCAAACGTGGATAGAAAAAGCCAATCCGATGAGCAACACGCTTTGGATGATATGGCGGGGAAAGACGCGGGCCCACAAACTAGCTGCCTCACGCAATTGTGGCACGTGTGCGAACAGCATGTCGCGCATCGCTTCTTGTTGACCGGATAGCCCTTGGTCGATCGACAAGGAGTCTGACTTGGCAAACAGTCGTCGTTGGATATCGACCGCCAAATCAATCGCAGAGATAGTTGCAAAGCGATAGCACAACAACAATGCGCCTAACTCGATCGCCGCCGCAATCACTGTTGCCGCGATAATACCAAACGCCACACTCAGCTTACTCGCCCCCGCGACCGACCACGGTGAAACGAAGGGGCCGATGGAAATCGAGGCGTCCTCGGCCACATTGGTTACCAATGCGCTTTGTCCAACCATCAATGTGACCAAAAGCCATCCACCGAGTACCAACAAAACAGGCACAAGAATCCCCGCTAAGGTGCCAAATATCCAAGTGGCCCAAAGATAGTCCGGTGTCTTTAGCTGTCGATACAATCGTTGCCATACACTTGAGATCAAAATCAGCTCGCTCCGAAACGTGACAATTTCATTAGTTCGTATCAATATAAGATATTCTGGTCGCAGGTCGCGGTCTTGGGGCAAGATGCCGATTTTAACGATTTTGCTGACGATTCAACCGGTCGCAACAATATTCAACGATGTTGCAAGCTGGAAACAGACGCCGACGCACCCGTGTTGCAAAAAGTCAACCTATTCTTTGCGGACGACAGCCCCAGGTTTCTCGCTGTCCTAGCTCATCGCAAGATAACGGATCGATACGGTCGCACCATGGCAAACCCCACTACACGCAAAGAAATCAAAGCCAGGCTTCTAATTGCTGACGATGACCGATGGTTATTGGAGTCGATGGCCGATTGGCTTCAAGGGGAAGGATACTCAGTCCAGACCAGCAACAGCATTTCCGAAACCACCAAGCTGCTCTCGAGAGAGACGTTCGATCTGCTGCTGTGCGATGTGCGATTCGACGAAGGGGATGGAATCAGTTTGTTGCGAAAAGTGCGCAAGCTGTATCCGCAATTACCCGTTCTGATGATGACAGGATATGCCGGTCCGGATGCTGCACGTGAATCGATCGCCGCCGGCGCATACGAATTGCTAACCAAGCCGATCATCGATGACGAATTGCAGACAGCGATCCAGCGCGCGCTAAAACAAAAAGACATCGCGGATGAAAATGCGAGACTCAAAGAAGCGTTGGATCGGCGGTTTGGATTGGAGAGCATTGTCAGCCACGACTTGCGCATGCTCAAAATCTTTGAAATGATCGAGAACGTAGCCGATTCGCGTGCAACGATCTTGATCACAGGCGAAAACGGAACGGGTAAAAGCATGATTGCCCGCGCCATCCACAAGAAATCTTCACGGCGAAAAGCTCCTTTCGTCGAAGTTGCATGCGGTGCATTGCCAGACACGCTTCTGGAAAGCGAGTTGTTCGGTCACATGGCGGGCTCGTTTACGGGCGCAACACACAACAAGATTGGTAAGTTCCAACAGTCGGATCGTGGCACGTTGTTCCTTGACGAGATCGGGACAGCGAGCCAAGCGTTGCAAGTGAAACTGCTACGCGTGCTTCAAGAGCTGCAGTTCGAGCCGCTCGGCGGTACGGAGACCATCTCCGTCGACACACGCACCATTCTCGCTACCAATGAAAACTTGGAAGTCGCAGTTGCCGAAGGGCGATTCCGACAAGACTTGTACTACCGCGTCAATGTGATTCATATCGAACTGCCATCATTGAGAGAACGTCCGGACGACATTCCACTCCTTGCCGAGCACTTCTTGCGATCTGCATGCACGGAGTACTCGAGAGAAGTCAGCGGATTCTC
>CAIXME010000832.1 GCA_903920425.1 uncultured Pirellula sp.
AATGGAATTGGGAGGCGGCTGGGAAACGGCTGTAACGCCGGATTTGGAATCGTTTCTCGCGGACTTGGATATGTTCTATTTAGGAACAGCCAACGCAGAGGGCCAACCCTACATCCAGTACCGAGGCGGTTCGCCAGGCTTTCTCAAAGTTGTCGACAAGCAGACGTTAGGGTTTGCAGACTTTGGGGGCAACCGTCAATACATCACTCTTGGAAACGTCTCGGAGAATCCGAAGGCGTTCATTTTCCTGATGGACTACGCCCGAAGTCGTCGAGTCAAACTATGGGGCACGCTCCGCATCGTTGAAGAGGATGCTGAACTATTAGAAGAACTTCGCGATCGATCTTACCCAGGCAAAGTCGAGAGAGCGATCCTCTTTCAGATCGAGGCATGGGACGTAAACTGTCCGCAGCACATTCACAAGCGATTCACACAAAAGCAAATAGCCCCAGTGATCGAGCAACTGCAGGCTAGGATTGCAGACCTTGAGGCCAAGCTACCTGAATCAAAGACCAAGGAAGCTTAGCAAGATGTTTTACGGATAGTCTGGCGTGCAATCGACAGACTACGCTTTCTTCATGCCGTGAATAGCAAGATCGATGTAAGCCTCCATCCACAGCTTGGCTTTGGTCGGAAAGCCAGCAGTCGTCTTTGCTCACGACAGAATTGGAAGCTGAAAGTGGCCGCAGCGTGGTTGGAATGTTGCGTAAACTTGCCGACTAGCTGGAAACGATGGTCTTTATGGGAAACATGATCACCGAGTTCTCGACTTTGTAGACCGAATTATCAAGATGGAGGAGAGTAGAATAGTCTCCGATAGCATTGCAATGGAAAGTTGAACTTTCATTTACCTAACGCATAGATTTTCAATATGGTATTTCGTTGTTCATTCTCCGGTGAATTGTGGAAGTATAGCGGAGAATCTTCGTGGTGGTTCATCCGCTTGCCGGTTGAGGACTCAGAGGATCTCGAGCAGTTTTGCTCCCATTTGAAACGGAGTTTTGGTTCAATTCGAGTGACCGCGAGTATCGGCGAAACGAGCTTGCAAACATCCGTTTTCCGGGACAATAGATCGAACTCCTACCTACTACCCGTTAAGGCCAATGTGCGCAGCAAGGAAAAACTGTTCGAGACGAACTCATACGAGTTACTATTTCCGTTGAGTAGCATCACATTGTTGAAGATGATGCCGAACTCCGATATGCAATGCGAAATCAATCCTATCCAGGCAAGGTAGAGAGAGTTATCTTTTTTTAGATCGAAACCTGGGACGTGAAATGTCCTCAGCGTAATCACAAGCGATTCACACAGAGGAAGCTTGCCCATGCGGCCATTCGTTACTACCAACAGATGGGGGACGCGAACGTCGACGCCATCGTGCGTGCTTCCCAGCAGTTGACAGCTGTTAAAATCGCAACCGGCTCGAAGGACCTAGATGGCTTTAACCGCAATCGCCACAGCAAGATTCAACCAACTCCCCTCGATCGCCAATTGGCGGTGATGAAACTCGAGAGCATCGAAACGGGTAAGGTGATTGCCGTATTAGTCAACTTCGCTGCGCACCCAACGAGTATCTCCGACGAGAGTATGGCGTTTTCATCAGACTACGTGGGGGCTCTTCGCGCTGAGATAGAATCGACGGTTGGAGGCGTTGCGGTGTTCATGCAGGGCGCATCGGGTGATTTGTCAACTAACCGAGGGCCGCATGGTGATTACAAGCAGTTTGGTCAGGCGCTAGGAAAAGAAGCAGTCAAAATCATTACAGAGATTGAGGCCAAGATTGTTGCCAAGCCATCAATTGAAGTAAAGGAAGATAGATTTACTTTTGCCAGCCGCAGTGACCTGAACAATCCTCTGATTCGTACGTTATATTCGGTAGCGTTCTTTCCTGAGCTGGTCGCGAATTTCGTAGATGAGTACAAGGAAGGTATTCGGCCAAGAATGACTGTTGTATTGCTCAACGATCAAATCGCCTTAGTCGGGGCCTCGGGCGAGTTTTTTTGTCAGCATGCAATTGGCTTGCGAGAGCGGGCTAGAGTCGAGCAGCTTTTCTTTTGTGGCTATTGCAACGGCTACCATCAGTACTTCCCGACGATCCAAGCGGCTGCCGAGGGTGGTTACGGGGCCGATAGTCAAGTAGCACCAGCCGAAGTTGGTGCCGGCGAAAAGCTGGTCAATCAGGCTCTTGAGTGGATCTTTCGGATGCAAGGAAAGCTATAAGCGGCGATTTCTAACTTCAGAAGGGAAGTGGCGGAACGAGTGGCAAGGTTTTTTCGAAGACTCAGGGGTACCGGGTTGAAAATGACGCGGCTGGTGGGTTGGACTATTCTGGGCAGTCTCGCGTTGTTTATTGGTTGTCGCCCTTCGCTAGAGAAAAGTGTAGCCGATGATGCCCGAACAGAGTCGCTGCTTCCTTCTGGGCATGTGGCGGATGAGCGGACTGACTCGCTTTCCCCGAAGATCGATGCATGGTTAGATTCACGGAAACATCACTTTGACGCCGTCGTCGTTCAGCATCGAGGATCGCTGGTTTACTCTCGCATGTTCAATTGGTTTCGAGCCGACCAGCCTCACGAGTTCCAGTCAGCAACCAAGACCATCAGCTCCATCCTCATCGGAATTGCACTGGACGATGGGCTGGTAAAATCGATCGATCAGCCGGTTGTTGAACTACTGCCGGAATATGGTGCTTTGTTCGTCGGCGAAAAAGCCAACGTGACCCTCGATCACGTTTTGACGATGCGTACTGGCTTGCGATGGGTCGACTTTGGCATCGGCAATTCCTTTGAACGGATCGAAGCAGCGCATGACTCCGTGTCCTTTGTTTTGAACGAGCCACTGGATTCGAAGCCAGGTGAACGGTTTTTCTATAACACGGGAAGCTCACACCTGCTGTCCGCAATTATCCAGCGGCAGACGGGAATGTCCGCATTTGAGTATGCCAAACGTCGCCTCTTTGAGCCTCTCGGCATCATTCAGGTTAGCTGGCCTACGTTGGCCGACGGGCGCACACAAGGTGGCTGGGGGATGTATCTAAGCCCGATGGACATGCTGAAGATCGGACAGATGTTGGCTGACGGCGGGACACATCAAGGTCGGCGGATCGTCTCGAGATCGTATGTGGATGCAATGTTCAAGCGACGTGTAGAAACTCACCTCAACTCAGGATACGGCTACCAGCTTTGGCTACCCGACGACCACGGTCACAAGGACTTCGGTGCAGCCCGAGGCTATGGCGGACAAGATATCTTCGTGGCCAGGGATCTCAATCTGATTGTAATCTTCACCGGCAGCATTGCCTTTCCCGAACGTAATACGAGGGACATCCGTCTGCTTCTCAAGGATGTGATCCTGCCTGGTATTAAATGATAGGGAAATGGAAAACACGTTCGACCGATCTATGTAGGTGCTCCATGATCGGCGATCCCAAACTATGCGTGCTTCCAATTCACATCTGGCAATTTTCGCTTCATTGATTTTCCATTCTTCGTTCATGCTGCGACGATTGTCTGTTCACCGTTTAGAATGCGATTGCCAATCTATGGATGACCACCTGCTTGAAGCACTGCCAACAAATGACACTTTGGGGCAGCTGCCAAGTAGCTAGTGACGCGGAACCCTACGTCGCTATCCCCGCTCGTCGGCAAGTAAAGTTGACAAATCCTGGATCGAGCCCAAAGATGAGGTTAGGACCGGTGTTGAACCCCGAAGTGAAATCGCCACCCATCTGCCTCCGAAAACCTTGATTGAACGAGGTATCCTGGATCCACTCACGCACGTTGCCGTTCATGTCGAACGCACCGTGAAAGCTGAGTTCCCGGTTGAACCGACAGTCGTTAGATTGCCGTTCAGCCCGCTCTCGTCTGCACCCGAATTGAAGTTGATGGTCGTCGCATTCGGGTTGATGATGTCGCCAGTCACGGTTGCCGTCACAACAATCGGCGAGTCGTTGCTCCATGTTGCGAAACGCCAGAAGTTGTCGGTGTCGCCACCCTGACTGGCGGGTATGGTTTC
>CAIXME010000833.1 GCA_903920425.1 uncultured Pirellula sp.
GTCATGTGGGGCGCGTCAAGAACTAAGTGATCGGCGAGAAGTTGCTTTGTGACTTCGTTCAATTGTCCTGATTTTGAAGTGTCAACGTCTGTGAACTCCGGACTACGAATGATTTGACACGAAGTTTTGACAACCAGAGAATCCGAGCCAGGAGATTCGATCTCGACGAAGAGGAAGTTGCCTCGGCGATCGAGATCATTTACCAATCGCCACTTTCCTGGGCATTCATTTACCTCCATATTCATCAGCTTCTGATTCCGTTCATCGCCTGGCAATGAAATCCACAATTGGACTCGCTTCGCGTTCGAAGGTATTTCCGAGAGAGTAACGTTCTGCTCAATACTGAATTGATTGACTCTCTCCGCTGATTCGGAAGAATCAGGAAACATCTCGATAAAGTCAAAAAGCAAAGCACCCTTCTTATCAGGCTTGAGCTTCGAGACCTTTTTCAGGGGCTCCGCTGGATCTTGTGCTCCGCATCGAAGTGGTTGCAAAAGAAATGCCGTCATCAACAGCCCGACACCAAATTTGTTTGCGAACATCATCGTCCAATCCTTGCGAAGCGTAAAAATACACGGGATTCCACCATCGAATGATCTCGGACTCTTTAACCCACGCCTTTTGCTTGACCAAATCGCGGTGCGTATAGCCAACGAGCGCGACGGAGCCACCGAATCCAACTGCTCTCAATCGTAGCGAGTATTTCGTTATTTGCCCAAGCGAGTATGTAGGATTTGCTGTTTTCATCGGCCAAACCACGAGTGAAGCTGATCTGCCCACTCAGCTTCTGCAAGCAAAGCAACCGCTGTTCCTTACTCGCAAACGTAGCAAAATGACCTGCAGAGCGATAGAATTCGCTGCAAGAATGCGATTTACTAGGCTCTGAGCCTTACTTACCGGTCACATCGGACTCGTTGGTGGGAAGTGCGTTAACAGGCCATACCAATGCCCACTGAAGTTGAAGCTGGGATCGATTGTAATCCGCAACCTCTCGCAGATTGGCCCGCTCCGAAGCCTCAAGGGCTTGGATGGCTTGCAGTACTTCAATCGGCAGTCCTTGGCCATCGCAAATACGATCAACGTTGAGTTGATAAGAGTCGCGAGCCCTAGCGATAGCAGTCTGTGCCATGTCGACCTGCTGTTTGATCAAACGCGGGACGAAGCGCAAGTAGTTCAACTAGGACATGTGGTAGAATCCCCCTAACCAAAATCCGAACGTGAAAACCCGTCTCCGTCAAAGTGGATAGCAATGGTTCCGGCTGCGGATCAGAGGTCCGCAAGTAGAAAGACATTAACGATGAACCGCATGAAACAAACTGCCACTTTTGTCATCGCGTTGCTGCTCACGCCGCTTGCCGTCGTTGCGCAAGACAAGCCCAACGTTCTGCTCATCATGGCGGACGATTTCCGGGATTTCGGCGGGGCGTTCACGAAGGAATTGGTGAAGACGCCGAACCTCGATAGGCTCCGTGCTCGCGGCACGACATTCGAGCGGGCTTATGTCCAGTATCCGTTGTGCAATCCGAGCCGATGTAGCATGGTGACCGGACTGCGGGCCGAGAAGACGGGAATCGTGGGTAACGATATCCCTTTACGGGATAAGTTGCCAGACATCGTCACGCTGCCGCAACTTTTCAAGGAAGCGGGTTGGCAGTCACATGCGTTTGGAAAGCTCTATCATCTTGGCGGTGGCAAGGATGCGGATGCAAGGCAGCGGTGGATGGATGCTGGACGCTCCTGGCATACGGCTCAGTCTTTTGAGGCGACGAAGAGGGGCCGCAAAATGCTAGAAGGTCGCGACGTGACCGATGGTGCGTTGAAGTGGTGCAACTGGGGTGCTGCGGATGGCACGGATGACGATCAGCCCGATGGCCAGATCGCAGCGGCGACCGTGGCGATGATCGAGAAGCTAGGCGATACTCCGTGGTTCATTGGTTGCGGATTTATGAAGCCTCATGATCCATTCATTGCACCGAAGAAATACTTTGATCTCTATCCGTCCGAGTCGCTTAAGCCATGGATTGATCCTACTGACACGACTCCCGTGCGTAAAGAACATCTCAGCACGGGCGACTATGCAAAGGCGTTTGGACGGTTTACAGAACAAGAATGGCACGAACTCTTTCGCGCCTACTGCGCCGGCTCCAGCTTCATGGATGCGCAAC
>CAIXME010000834.1 GCA_903920425.1 uncultured Pirellula sp.
CAGGTAATCTTCCCAACTGTCTTGTCGTTGCCCATACATATCCAAAGTGCGATTTCGTTTCTGAATCTTAATTCTGTGATGAAGCTTACCCGAAGACATTAAGTAGCCAGATCGATACGGTTTGTAAACCAAAGTCGCTTAGCAACCTCCACGGATTTAGCTCGTCTGTCTGGATCACCCTCATAGTCGGCCACTACAATCATCACTATGCCGTTGAGCAACTCTGGAATATTCACTGGATTCTTCGCCGCTCCGACCACGTCATAATCAGGTACCTCGCCATAAATGTAATGTGCACATTCACGGCTAGCGGACTCGATCAGCCGCAGAAGCAAAGCGTCATCCTCGTCCTCAACGCCTCTAAGGGAACCCTTTACGTAATCAAGGACAAACAAAATGCGCTCTCTGAATTTGAACAAGCGACTGTTTTGAGTTCATCTATTTTTCCTGCAGAGTAATTTCAACAGCCCATGATCCAAAATGGGCTGTTGGAAAACCGTTACTTAGCTCCCGCTGTTAACGAACAATTTCACAGCGACCGTGTCAATCAGATTTGAGCCGGAGCGCATCCAGCCGCAGAAGCCAACTTGCCCCTTTAACGCGAAAGCCGAATCGTCAAAACGACGCATCGTAGTAGACCCCACCACATCGCGAATGATGAACTTGCCAAAATCACCAAAGGCGATTGCCTTGGCACCGGCGGCCATTGCAGGCATATCATCGTTTTCCGTATAGCCATAGCCGCATAGCGTTGCAGGCACACCCTCGCGCATATCACCCAGACCCCAGATCGGACGTCCGGTCGTATCTTTGAGCTTTCGCAACACGCAAAGAGTCGAATCACTGAACATAAAGCGAGCATTCTTCTTGCGATAGGCTGAGTTGACCGAATGAATCAAATCCATCAGATCGTCATAAGAGGCCGAGGTAGCAGAACCTTTAGCCCCTGTCTTACCCACCTCGGCACGATTGGTTAAGCCAAACGGCTGAGCTGAACCGCTTCCAAGTGTGTAGTGCTTATTCGTAATCCGACCAAGACGAGTCGCCAGACGATCGACAACAAATGACACGACATCGATTGCGCTGTCCTGGATGAGCTCAACCGGTAACGCGACCGATTTTGAACTGTACTTAAAGGGATTCAGCGCCACGGTGCCAAAGGTCACATCTTGCGTACCAGCCATCGCATTTTCTGCAACGATTTCACCCTCTTCCTCGGTACCATCGCTCGAAGGGTAGTTAAGTGGTGAGCCGCTCGCAGTCGAGAGAAGCTGCGCGACCTCGCGCATGCCACCAAACGCTTTCATGCGATCAATAACCATGGCCTCGACCTCTGAGGGTACCGTGTAACCACCCTCGCTTGCTGTTGTGGTCGACATGGCATTGTGAATCGCAGCCGCTTGCTCACTGGTAACGTTCTTGCCGTTACGAAGATAGAGAGCCACGGCCTGCACTGCACCAATCACTTCACCCTCGCTCTTCAGCGGTTTCGCCGCAGCATTGAAAAACTTATCGGCCTCCAGGTCCCGCAAGCGTTCGATCGCCTTGAGCTGCTTTTGATGACCTTCGATTTCATCTGCAATATTGTCAAAGCTCGCCTGCTCCTCTTTAGTCCAGGGGACGGCTCCTTTTTCAGTCAACAAGGCATTAGCCGAATTGGCGAGATGCTCAATCTTGTCGCGCAGTGCTTGAGTGTTTGTCATATTGCTATTTCCAAAAAAAAGCGCCAACGGCGCAAAGGTTTGAGGCAACCGGCCTCTTCGGTCTGCGCAAAGCGTCAGGCAATCGTCAAAATTCGTAGGCGGTTTGCATTGGCTGAGGACATTAAAAAACCCGCCTGAGCGGGTTCGTGAGTGCTTGTATCAAATACTTCTGGCGATCGATCCGGTATTACCTCCACCTTGGGCGCCTTGGCGAAGGCAGATAAATTCCAGGTGTTAGTTGCTTTCTTACCCTTGTCGATTGCATCGACAAAGCCGTGCTCCATGGCCTCGTTTGCCGTGAACCAGGTCTCCGCATCCATCAAGGCACGGATCTCAGCTTCGTCTTTACCGGTCTTTTGCAAGTAATCGCTGACGATCGCACCCTCGACTTTCTCAAGTACATCCGCGGTGTCGCGAAGAGTCTGCTTATCACCCCAGGCCATGCCACTGGCATTGTGGATCATGAAAAATGCACCGTCTGCCATAACCACCTCATCGCAAGCCAGAGCAATGCTGGTCGCAGCTGAGGCACACAGGCTATCAATCCGAGCGATCGTTTTCCCTTTGAAAGCAGAGAGCGCGGCCATGATTGCGCGCCCTTCAAATACATCTCCACCTGGCGAGTTGATATGTACATTCAGGATTTTAGCTTCACCTGCTTGTGCGATTGCCTCAATGACTGAAAGCGCAGACACACCCCAATCGGCACTGATCATGTCGTAGAGGTAAATAGTGGCGCTATCGCCTGCGACGTTTACTAAATCAGTGAACTGCTTAGGCCGTTGTGCGTTATCGCGGTAGAGCTGCATGATTTTGTTCATTCTGCTGTTGCCTCGGCTAGTTTTTCCGTTTTGGGCTGATTCATGTTCGGGTTGAATAGCTCACTCGCGTTACCCCCCATCGGTTTATGACCCTGTTTTCGTCGTACCTCATCGGGCGTGAGCCACCCCATACCAGAGCCCGGACCACCCAAAGCGGCACGGTTGTACTCGGCCTGAGCTTTAGAATCACCC
>CAIXME010000835.1 GCA_903920425.1 uncultured Pirellula sp.
CTTGTTGGAGACAGCGACAACGTAGTTACCTTGAGGCAATTCGAATGGACCGATGTACGCGTCCCGCTTTCCGAACGAACCACGGGTCAAGTCGGTTTGGTCAGAGCCGCGGATCGCACTAGGCTGATCATCCAAAATGTTGGAATCATCAGCGGTAGCGACCAACAGCAAGTTTCCATTGCCTTGGTCTTGGAAGATCCAAAGCTGCGTGTTGGCGCGACCTGCACCGTCGGCGTAGTCCATATCAAATACGACAGACGTGTGCGAGCTTGGAGTTTCCGATGTTTCCTGGATAGAATCGCGTTCCACTCGGAAGCTGTAGAAGTCTACAAAGTCACCTGCTACCAATTGACCGGCAATGGAGACCCCAGCGCGATCATTGGAGGCGATATTGCCCAGATTTTGGACTGTGAAGTTCACATTGTTGCTCAACGGATTCGCTTCAGCAACTTCACCGGTCAATTGAGAATGCCCAGGTTGTCCCTGTGCATCAACACCGTTGATGGCGTATCGAATGTCGGCATAGCGAATCGTTGAACCAGCGACTTCATCGGTTTGCTGCAATCGCAACTGCAACTTGTATCCACCTACGCTGATACCTTGTTTGATCGCTGCGACATCACGGACACGTGCGTCCACGGCAGCTTGTCCTTGTGCAACGATCTCTGGAGTCTCATTGCTACTTCGCACTCGCAAGTAGTAATTGTTCGAACTACCCACAACTCCAGATAGAACAACGCGAAGCCCCGCGTCCAATGGGTTTACACCCAAAAAGTCAACAGGAGTGCCGTTCGCAACATTTCGCTTCACCGAAGCTTCTTGATCCATTGGGAAGGCGCGAATCGTCGAAATAAGGCTTGTATCGGAGAATACCGAGCCCGCAGTGGATTCGTCGATGGAATTGTCGCTCAATGCAATGATCTGGCCATTTCCGTCAATCACTTCCAGAATCGTATCGAGGGCTCCCGAAGTTTGATCGATATCGATCCAAAGCATGGTTCCCGCTACACCAGTAAAGCGATACACATCCACATCGCTTGGAATCGCAATCGATCCGGTCAGAGTGACGCCAAGTCGAAGGTTCTCGTCTCCGCCATTAAGATTGTTGGCCAAAGCACCCAAGTCTTGCGAGCTTGAAGGGAAATCGTTGACACCTTCCGATGCAAGTTGATCGGATTCTCGCTCGTAGGCGAAATCGACATTGCGATCATTGCTGAAAGGCTGAATCAATACCGAACGCCAATCTCCTGGCGTTCCAGTGGATGGACCATTGCCATTGGTGTCCACCAATGACTGTCCTGAGAAATCAAATCCAGCGCCAATCGTGTCGTCGGCGAGACTGGTCAAAACAACAGGGAAACCAGGGGCACCCAACAATTGCAACGACCCACCAATACGATCTTTGATGTCCAATGGACGACCTGTAGCCGTAAACCCACCGCTCGTATTCAACTTCACAACGAGGCTCTCGTCGGACTTGCTGGTCAACCGCAATCCACCGTAGGTGTGGAAGTCCGGAACGACGATTTCACTCATCAAGATGTGAACAATGTCTGTATCGTCCCAAACGCTTTCGGTTGTCAACGTTGCGCCACGCACAACCATGCCATTCAACGCATTGCCGCCGAGGCGATTATTGCTAATCAACGGACCGCTATTGCCCACTCCAATGCTCTCGCGTCGGTTTAACCCGGTCATGCGACCGTAGTCGCTGATCTTGGCCGTGTTGAGAGAATTCGCATCGATGCTGACTGCCGCGGTATCTAGTGCGGAATTGTTCCGAATCAAATTGTTGAGGAAAACGGGTTGGCTTCCGACAATGTAGATCGCCGCCGACTCGTTGACGCCACGCGAA
>CAIXME010000836.1 GCA_903920425.1 uncultured Pirellula sp.
TACGTTTGCAAATTACTTCTTGCATACCGGCAGCGGAGTCCAAGGTCGACCGAGCATGGGAGCTTGGATCAATTATGGGCTTGGCAGTGTCTGTGAAAATCTGCCTGGATTCGTCGTCCTCAATGGCGGGCTGATTCCCCCTGGCGGCATCGACTGCTTCGGAAGTGGTTTTCTTCCCGCGGCTTTTCAAGGATCCGTATTCAAGCCATCGGGATCGGCGGTCGCAAACATAGCTCGCACGGAAGCGAGCGGAGAGCAGCAGCGCAGGAAGCTGGATCTGGTGAATCGGCTTGACCGGCAGTCGATGGAGCAATTCGGAGCCAACGATGCATTGGAATCTGCGATCGCAAATTACGAGCTAGCCTTCCAAATGCAGACGGCCGTCCCCGATCTCATGGAGTTATCTCAGGAGCCGGCTAGTATTCATGAGCTGTACGGTATGAATGCAACCTATGCACCGACACGCATCTATGCCGCTCAATGTTTGGTAGCGAGGAGATTGGTGCAACGCGGTGTTCGCTTTATCGAGTTAACGTGTCCCTCGGTAGGAGGCGATCGGTGGGACCAGCATAGCGGATTGCGCGAGGGGCATGAAAACAATGCGAGGGCGGTCGACCAGCCAATCGCGGCCTTGCTGCAGGATCTTCGTCAGCAAGGATTGTTGGACGAAACCTTAGTCGTATGGGCTGGAGAGTTTGGCCGAACACCTTTTGCCCAAGGGGCGGACGGGCGCGATCACAATCCGTTTGGATTTACGCTGTGGATGGCAGGTGGTGGTGTCAAACCTGGAACCATTTATGGTGCGACAGACGAGTGGGGGTATAAAGCGATCGAGAATCGAGTGGAGATTCACGATATCCATGCCACGATGTTGCATTTGTTGGGCGTCGACCACACCCGCTCCACGTTCCGGTTCGGCGGTCGGGACATGCGACTAACCGACGTCAAAGGCCACGTCATTCACGACATCATCGCCTAACAATGCGTTAGCCCATGGTCGCCTTTCGCTCCGCGAAAGTTGCGCAACACGAACAGCCTTTCAAGTAATCAAAAGGCGACACGTGTTTAACAGCCATGAAAATCCGCTTTCGCGCAAAGACGCGAAGCCGCAAAGAACAGCCCGTTTTTGATTTTCCTTTGCGTCTTTGCGCCTTTGCGCGAACCATATCGTCCTGATCAACGATCCCCAATTCGGTAAACTAAAATCGCACCAGATCAGGTTCACAAACTTCTTCAAACCTGGGTTCGATGCTGTCCCCGCGTCGCGGCTTTAACATCATGCGGGGCAATGATGAAGTATCCGGCGAGTCGTTTGGCTGTTGAGTCCCGATAGGGACGGCACGAGGTAGGCATGGGCGTCAGCCCATGGAACCGGCAGGCAAAACAAACTCAAGCCCCGAATGGGGCGGTAGAAGATGATCCAGTCTCCATATAGATTTCCATCCCGACCACATCACAAAGTAGGCGATCGTTTCGCCGTAAAGTAACCATTAGACTTAGGTCGAGACGACTGGCTGGCGATGAGACGGAAGCAGACTAAACCGAACACTCATAACCAACATCCTTCGCTCTGGGGCTGCTGCTTGCTTCTGTCCTTAAGAGACCTGACCCAGACCTGACCCATTTTTCTTTTTCTGCGGCCTTTACGTCAACGCCCAAACGAGCTTGCAGGCTACTACCGCCCCTGAACAGTCCACTACTTGGGGCAGGTCTTTATGCTTGTTCGTTCACATGTTCTACAATCCAATCGCTAAAACTCAAGCCAACCACGTTGGGTGTTTGCGTTTCCCCTTCATCATGATCCCAGAAAACCACAGGACTGATTCCAGATTCCGCCTTCGATAAGTCTAGGCAGTAGTGGTTTCCTGCACCGTCTGCCAATACTGGTATCAGGTATTTGGGCAAGTAGGGGCGGAAATCAGTTCGCTCACGAACTGTATTCGTAATCAGATTCAAATGGGCCGGAACGGAATCTCCAATGCCGTAAAACTCATCGTACATCAGTCTCGCCCAACCGTACTTCTGCAAGAAAGCGTCGTAGTCCTTAGGGAATTGTACGCCAAGCGTTTGTTCTACGAATTGAACGTCTTCGGCGGTTGCTCCACTCCCAACCTCTTTGTCCTGCAGTGCATCAATGGCCATAGTCATATTCTCGGTACTCATTAATTCACCTCAAGGTAAGTTGGGATGGTTGATTTTGTAATTTGGACCACGACGATGAAGCGTTTGCGTTAGGAACTCGAAGTTCGAAAACGCGTTGGAACCTCCTTCAGCAATTGGGATACGATGGTGTATTTCCATTGGGAAACCATCATCACCAAGCGGTGCCAAGCCCTTCTTCATTCTCTCCAATTGCCCGGAAGTGTACTTCGATGCGTTTGCCGCTGCTTCATCCATCCAAGCTTGAGGTTTAGCTTTTGCAAACGCCTTTCGCATTGCTTCTAACGCGGAGCCCGTTACTCTAACTGGGGCAAAGCAAAACAAGAAGATCAAGACGACTCCCTTGATTTCATTCGTGATTTCAAAACTTCCGCGACCTCATCTTCACCCTTTTCCATTGCAATATCGAACGCAGTCGCACCAGTGCTGTCAACCTTGGTGCAATCGGCTCCGAGATTGACAAGTAACCTTGCCGATTCAACATGCCCCCAGGCAGCGGCACACATCAAAGGAGTTACACCGTCTTGTGTTTCCGCATTGACGTTTGCTCCATGCTTCACCAGTCGGGCTGCAATCTGTGTATGGCCGTTCGCGGTCGCCTCATGCAGTGGCGTCATGAGGCGATCGCCCGGCGTAGTGACGTTTGCTCCTTTATCGATAAGCATCTCAAACGCATCTTCTAGGCCTTCACTTGCTGCAATCATAAGTGGCGTCCGTCCATGCGTTCCAACACTCTCAAGATCGTAGTCGTAAGCCTCGATTTCCGATACGAAGGAATTGTAAGCCTCGAGAAGCTTGCCAATTAGTCGGTCGATTTTTGGTTGCATACTCATGGAAGTACGTTGAAGTCTCCCAGTTTTACTTGGTTGAGTAATCGCTGAAATTCTTCCAATGTAATAGGTGTTTTCGGCGCGATCACAAAGTGTCCAGGTTTTCCAGATTGCAATGCCTGCAATCCTTCTGGCAAACTGTTAACCGGGAATGCACCGCCTTTATCTTGGACCCATTTATCAAGGCGATCGATGTTTACCGACAGTCCTTGAGGCTTTCCATTCTTAGCCAACGGATGTATCAACCCATCCGCCGCCGCCTTCACATCTACACCCAATCGTGCTTGAAGACTGCTGCCACCTCTAAACAGTCCCGTACTTGGGGCAGTCCCGACGGAGGTCAGAGCTTTTGCTGCAGATGCACCTCGCATTGGACCTATAGGTCCGATCGATCCACCAAGAGGCCTATCCGGATTGGTCATTCGACGAGATTCAACGGATCGTTCGCGGCCCCACAAATAGTCTTCACCCTCTTGATACCACAGGTCCGCCATATATTCAGGGTCTACCCAGGTTGTCCATGAAAACGTTTTGCGTCGCTCATCCCAAATTGGGTCAGCGAATGCAATTTCTGTACTCATCCCTCCGGTTGAACTTATTCCCAGTTCAGGAACGAGTGTTGCGGCATATTGGTCCATGTACGGGTCGCCAAGACTGTTTGATCTTCCGAAAATCTTCTCCCACCATGTCTCTAACCCACTCGGATCAGTGGCCATCGTGGGTGAGTTCCCCACATAGCGATACAGGTTGGCATCACCTGCCGCAAACCCGATAGGGTCTTGGCTGATCCATTTTCCTAATCTTGGGTCGTACCATCTGCTGTAGTTGTTTTGGAGTCGGGTCGTTTCATCAAAATACTTGCCCGTGTAACCAAAACTGATCTCCGACGGGCCCGATTGGGATAACCGATTGCCATAGGTGTCGTAGCGTCGA
>CAIXME010000837.1 GCA_903920425.1 uncultured Pirellula sp.
ATCGTCAACTTGCCCAACGTTCACCGTTACGGTTCCGCGGGAAGTTTTCGGATCGAAAACGGTTTGACTGGTTCCGTTGTCGGTAACCAAGTAGTAGAAGGTATCTACGCCGTTGAAATCAGCAGCAGGTCGGTAAGTAATCTGTCCGTTGGAGAACGTTACTGTTCCGCCCTTATCGCTTTGAGCGACGACACCACTCACGGTAACCGTCTGGTTGCTCTCGGAAGCAGGACCAGGCAAGTCGCCGTTGAGGTAGAACGCGACGCCGCGTGTATCAACACCATCCTCGCTCATGCTGAACGATTTCGGTGTGGTGATCGGAGCATCATTCTGGTCCCGTACCGTGACGGTAATCGTTCGCGTCACGAACAATGGGTTTGGAACACCCGTATCTGCCGGTCCATCTTTTCCGTCGTCCGTCAGCGTGTAAGCAAACGTGTCCACTCCGCTAAAGTCAGCTCGTGGGGTGTAGACTACCGACCGGCCAACCAAACTAACTGTTCCACCTTGGGAGGTTACATTGTTTGGCAAGCTAACAGTCAACCGTTGTGCCGACTCGTTCGCTGGCCCAGCAAGTGCCTCACCGAGGATAATTACAGATGCTTCGGTCAACGTTAGTGCAGTGTCTTCGTCCGTCGCTTGATTAAAGTTCTTAGCGGTTGGAACGTCATTGATTGGACGAATGTTGATCGTAACCGTTGTGAAAGACAACGATTCCAAAATCTCATTCTCTGACACATCGGTATCGACGTAGGTCAGGTAGACGAACGTATCGACACCGTTGAAGTCAGGCGTTGGCGTGTAGTCAAACGTACCGTCAATTCGGAACACGAACGAGTTAGGAACGTCGTGCTGAGGCGGAGTGACGAGTCGAGCCAACAACGGACGTCCGTTCGGGCTCACATCGTTGACCAACACACCATCGTCGATCCTAAAGTTCGGTGTACTGGTTCCATCTGGATCGACGGTAACCAACCCACCAGCTTGATCTTCATCGATCGCATACACATCAGCTGTTCCGATCGGTGGAACACCAGGTACGATCCGTACCAAGTAATCTTCGACTTCCCCATCGATCGCCAAACCTGTCGGTTGTGTTTGACCAGCAGAGGAAACCCGGAATCGAGCGAACGAATCGATCGTTGTGCTCGGCATTGCCGTTGTGGATGGAATTCGAATCTTGACGACTTTGGACAGTGCGCCCGCTGTGAACTCGAGACCATTGACGACATTTTCGCCTGGATCTGTCCAGTCACCGTCGCCATTAAAGTCAATCCAACCATCGACGATTCCAGCACCCGTTACTTGAATCGTAACCGATGTATCGACATTCGGATTGAACATTGGCTTCGCGAGACCTTGGAACTGGAATGTCACCCCGTTGTCGCTAGCATCGCTATCAGCCTTCAATGTTGGTTGACCATCAAGCTCGGTCGTTGTGATCGTACCACCGACTGGTCCCAGTGCGAGTGTCGAAACGCTGGACGCGTGTCGAGCACCATCATCCGAGAACAACGTTGGGTAGCGTCCAGGAACTGTCGCAACTGGATCTGGTGCATCACCGAAATCGAGTCCAACACCTGGCATCAGAATCGTGAACTGGGTCTCATTGTTGATGCGGTTTGGCTTGAGAATGTTACCAGCCAAATCCTCAACAGCTCGGAGGTAGTAGTTTGGAATCTGCGGGGAGATCGATACTCCGTTCTCAACGAACAAAGTGTTTCCGCCGCGAATCTTAGCTTCCAATGGTGTGTCTGCAGCCAAATTGATGGCCTTGACCATCGCTTGTGCGACTTGAGCTGAGGTAAAGCTCAGGTCTTGAACAAACGCTATCGGATTTGCACCACCAGCCACGCCTGTTCGCAACAAACTAGGAGCAGAGCTGAAGTTGTAAACGAACGTTGGTCGGTCCTGAAGTTGCAGGCTACTTGGGAACGTCAACGAATTGGACAATCCAAGTTGTGAGCCTTCGATCGCTGTCTTCATTGCATTCAGCAATACAGCTCGCGAATCGGTGCTTCGGAACAAGATTGGAATGCGTCCCGCGACGGCATTGCCACCCAAGCTAACATTCACGAATTCAAACGTAGCCGACACAGTTCCCGAGTTGATCGTAAAGAACTCGCCGTTCGCTACATCCTCACGTGTCTTAACAAGGCCCGACGTTAGAACATCAACTTGTGAATCAGGAATGATTCCAAGATTGACGCGACCGTTGCCTACCGACCGAGATGCAATGCCCAAGGTCGTTGCATTGATCGCAACCGCGATACTAGCTGCAATTTGATCGGAGGAGCTTGCAGCTGTGTAGGTAACAGGTGTGTTGCCCAACGCTGTTTGTCCGTTCCTGTCAAACTCGAATGTGACCGAGACGTTATTGTTTCGGACCGTGAAAACGGTTCCATCGACTACATCGATTCCACCTCGTGGTGGAACTTGCAATACCAACGAGCCAACGACTTCAATCGTTGTCTTCGTGGCAACATCTGGCTTTCCAAACAAACCGATCGACGGTGCGTTTGCAACAGAGATGGTGTGAGCCGAAGTTCCGCCAACAGTGATGTTTCCGTCTCGGACGTGGACAGGTGACAATCCCAGACCAGCAGCTGCAATGATGCTTGCAGTCTTTTGGCCAAGTGAATCCTGTGTATCGTCCAAGCTAAGCGGGATGATGATGTTTCCGGCGGCGACAACTGCGTCTTCGGAGAACTCAAATGTCTTGGCCGCTCCATTCAAAGCAATGCTGAATGTTTGACCGTCTTGAATGCTTCTCGAAACACCCACAATGCGGAGATTCGAGGATAGCTTGGCAACATTACCGGACTGCGAAAGTCCGAGGTAAACCGTGTCGGAACCAATCAAGCGAGGGCTCAACTGGAGGGAACTGTTGTCGATTGCGGTTTGGATCTGGATCGCAACATCGCGAACCGATGCCGAACTCGAAATATCGACCCGCACATTGCCGATCGCAACTGGCTGCGTATCCGACGAGAACTCGAATATGAGGGAATTCAATCCGTCGCTTACCGAGAATGTTTGACCATCGGTAATCGCTCCCAACGACGGCACTTGCAGACCAAGCGTCGTCTTGGATTGATCTAACCGCGAGAACTCAGTCGAAACCTTCGTTCCAGCCTTGGTTCCCAAGTAGACCGTACCGACTGGAATCGATGGCACCGAAGTGGAGATCAATGGTGAAACCAAGAGTCCCGAAGCCTTGATCGCATCGAAGATCGACTGAGCAATCTGGACTTGGGTGCTGTTCGATGTGAACGCAATCGGAATGTTGCCCGATAGGGACAGTCCATCGCGATCCAATTCAAACGTCTTGATCTGGGTTCCGTCGTCAATGCTAAAGCGATCGCCGTCGAGAATTCCACCGGCACCTGCACCTGCAACAGGCACCTCGATGGTTAGCCCTTGTGGCAATTGCAATCGATAGCCGCTATCGAATTCGTAGGTAACAACTCCACCATTGTTGTCGGTGACGGTGAACGAATCACCATCATTGATCTGATCACCGCTTGGAGCTGTGATCACAAACCGGTTCTTGTTGTTGATCGAGATCTCGTAGACCTTGTTGTTCTTCCAAACACCGGCCAGCGGGCTCAGGATAATTTCATCACGAGTCGCGTTGTAAGCGAATCGATAGTCGATTCCTTCTACAAGCATTCGACCGTTCTCGAACAATACAACCGAAGCTCCGGTCAATCGCAGATCCGGAATTTCCGAATTGGTAACCGAGTCGTCGTTGATACCGATTCCCTTGAGCGGATTCGTAGCTTCATTTCCATCCTTGAGCTGGATCCTGAATTCTGGATACACGCCGCTGCTCAACTGAACAACCGAATCCGAGCTGTCTTGATCGATTCCGATGGAGTCATTGTCGATTGGATTCAACAAGATGGCGGTTGGGCCAATAAAGTCTGCACGATCGAAGGCACCCCGATCCTTGAAGACGTTTTGTCCAACGCCACCTGGAGGTGCAACCGCAGGATCGTCCGCTCGGAGCTGCCCTACCAAATCGTAGCTTGGAGCCACGAGTGTCGAACTGACCAATCCCATCGCCGTCTTGACCGAAGCCAAGCTTGGACGTTCAGCCAAACTATTAACAGAACTGTCGATCAACGGAGAACCAGCCGAAGGGAAGTACTGGCTCGCTTGGGCATTGACAAACAATTGAACGCCGTTGGCAACTGTTATGTTTTGGTCCAACGCTGTATTCGGAATGTTCGTTGGAACACTTTCAATGCCGGTGCCAAATCGCATTGCTGCAATCGCTGGCTCAAAGTATTGATAGACCGATCCAGTGAGAACGACTTCACCTGGCTTGGTAACAATATTGGGATTGTTAGTGCCGTATGGTGCTGTGATTCCCGTATTTTGGTTCACGCGTGATTCTTGATTGATCACAGGCGTTTGCAAATTGAAGAATACGTTGTTGATGATAGTTGGGCTGGCACCGCGTGTTGCCAACACACCTGTCTCTGGTAACAACTGATCCAAGTTGTTTGGACCGTTTTCTTCTGGGTCGACAATGATCGTTCCATTGCCATCGATCCATGCAGCGTTGCTAATGACAACGAACTTCTCGCTCGTACCATCGCCTCGCGACGTGTAGGAGATTGGAGTCGTGGATAGGCGATCGTGGCCAATACCCAGGTTGCTCAAACTGGTGATTCCAACAAA
>CAIXME010000838.1 GCA_903920425.1 uncultured Pirellula sp.
GAACTATCTAGCCTGAACGCGAAAATCACAATTCGATGCATGAGTGAGGGAAACAGAATTCCTCGATGACATGCTCTTTGATTTCATGGAATCGCCGAAAGGAAATGGGATTATCACAATCCGTTAAGTGTCGGGGCGTGATTCGAGGGCAACCAAGCCTGCGGGCCGCGTTGGGGCTCGTTACGGGGCTGATTTACACGCCGAGACATGATTTTGGTGAATCTTTTCTCAATTAGGTGGTGTTCTGCCGTCGATGTATCCCGTTCCAAAAGGTCGGGATTGGGTTATGATCAGAGGGCCTGAAAAGGAAGTGGCGAAAGACAATCGAGAATCTTCAACTGTTTTTGCATCCCTCCCAATCAATCCCCTCCACCATCTCTTGTTTCCTTTCCGAAGAGGTTTAAACCATGTCTGTGAATCGCAAGGCATCGCGCCGCAGTTTTCTCCAGGGAGTTACCGCAGCTGGTACCGCTGCCGTATTGAGTTCTTCAGTGAACCGCGCTGTTGGCTACCAATCTCCAAACGATCGACCTGTTTTTGCGACGATCGGTCTGAGAAATCAAGGATGGGAAATCACTAGCAAGTCATTCCGGTTCGCTGATTTCGCTGCTCTGGCAGACGTTGATTCCAATGTGTTGGCGGCCAATGTTGAGAAGACAGAAAAGGCCCAAAAGAAAAAGCCTGACGCATACAAAGATTATCGAAAGATCTTGGATCGCAAAGACATTGATGCTGTGATGATCGCAACGCCAGATCACTGGCACACCAAGATTGCAGTCGAAGCGATGTATGCAGGTAAGGATGTGTACTGCGAGAAGCCACTGACGTTGACGATTGCCGAAGGCAAATTGATCGAAAAAGTGGTCAAGGAAACGGGCCGCGTTTTCCAAGTGGGTACGATGCAGCGTACTGAGTCCGATCAACGATTCTTGCAAGCGATCGCTTTGATCAAAAATGGACGCATCGGAACGGTCAAGAAAGTAACTTGCGGAATCAATGGTATGGAAGCATCGCCGGTGATTCCGGTTGCTCCCGTTCCACAGGAACTTGATTGGGAGTTCTGGCTCGGGCCAGCGCCAAAGGTTGACTATCGCTCGCTGCCTGAAATGCGAGTTGGTTACGGCGGAGGTGTGCCGTTGTTTAGCAACTGCCACTACGCATTCCGAAACTGGCATGAGTACTCTGGTGGCAAGCTGACCGATTGGGGCGCTCACCACGTCGATATCGCTTGCTGGGCTCTCGGCGCAACCGCTACCGGCCCAAGCATGGTAACTCCTCTCTCGTTCAAGCTGCCTGTGGACTACAAAGATGGACATCCATTGGTCCAAGATCAATACAATGCAGCTACCAACTTTGAGATCAAAGTGGACATGCCAAACAATGTGGAAATGATTATCACCAGCGAAGGGGACAACGGGATTCTCTTTGAAGGGACAGAAGGTCGTTTCTTTGTTAACCGAGGCAAAATCGCCGGAAAGCCGGTGGAAGACCTCAAGGATAAACCGCTGCCAGAAGGTGCGATCGAAGAAGTTTACGGTGGCAAGGTTAGCGCTAACCACACGGCCAACTTTATCGAAGGTATCAAGGCTCGCAAGCAGCCGATTTCGGACGTTTGGTCACACAATCGCATGTTGGAAATTTGCCACTTGTCCAATATCGCAATGCGTTTAAACCGAGCCCTCAAGTGGGATCCAACGAAACGGGAAATCATCGGTGATGATCAAGCGAATTCGTTCCTGGCCCGCGAAAATCGCAAGGGCTTCGAAATCAACATGTAATCGGGGCTACCGACGCTCACTTCGTAGCGGAAGATGTGAATCTTCCGCCTGTGGACTTAACCATGTAGCGGAAGATGTAAATCTTCCGTATGCAACACATCCACCTCGTAGCGGAAGATGTGAATCTTCCGACTGAAGGCCTAGCCACCTGGTAGCGGAAGATGTGAATCTTCCGTACGCGGAGTATCTACCTTCGCCGCATGCTCTGAATATCGTTGCAAGAAACGAATCTAAGGGGGCTGATCACAATAGCGTTCAGTCCCCTTTTTCGTTTGCTCGGCACCAGTAAAGGGGAAGGGGTTCGCTAGTCGCACCAAGATAACTAGAGTCCCAGCTTGGATTCTAGAAATGCATGTCGCTGACGGGCGAATTCTTGTAGTGACATCTCCATTCTTCCGGGGCCGGGTGCCGCCTTGGGTGTGTCTTCCGACTCACTTGGGTTGGCCATCGTCTCGGTGTTGACTGCTTTTCGGAAATCCTCGTACGACGAAAGCTTTCGAGTATCCGCTTTAACCAAAGGATCGATCAAGCGAACGTGCTGATCGACACGCTCTTTGAGTTTGTCCCAGTCGAGTACTTCTCGATTGATTTGTTTCATCAATTCTAGATACCGTTCTTGGTATTTCGGAACAGCCAAAAGTTTGCTTCGGAGCGGTTTGGAAGAATCAGTTAGCCCCACTAATGGATCCAGATGAACTCCCGACACCTTGGGTTGCCCCCCAACCATACCTAAAAGTGCATCCTGCAGCATACCTCGCGGCGGCCCTCCATTCATTCTCATTGCAGGCCCTGCTGGAGGACCAAACGTTTCATTTGCGTCATGGATGATGATATGGAACAACCCTTTTTTATCGCGATACAACGAGTAGTCGCTAGCCCGAGTCCAGTAACCATCGCTGTTGATGAGGGCCACTTCCAAGGCCAAGAATTTGAGCGCTCCTTCGACATCCAAAACCTTCTCGATCTTTTCGGGCAACTCTGATGCTGGCGTCTCATTCAGAATTCGGCACAACTCAGACAACGCCTCCCATGCCTCTTCGGTATCCTTGGACTTGATGCTATAGATCCGTTTGTAATCAGCAGTATTATCGCCCAAGTATTCGAGACCTCCCCGTCCCATCGGACTGCCGTTAACCTTCCAGCGTGAACCACTGCTTGCACCAAAGTGCTCCTCAAGGAACTCTTTGTTGAACTGCTCGGCGTTTGTGTATAGCCCCCAGCTTTCACCATTGATAACAACATGGACAAAGTTCGCTTGCGGTGCGGGGGTATACTTGCGGGCAGATTCGAGATAAAGCACCGTGTGCAAGAACGAGGGGTCTTCGTGTGCGTTCAGCAAGTTAAGCGTTTTACGGCCGTAGAGCTTTTGACCCGGCTTGCCATGGTCCATCGATAGGTTGAGTGAACGCTTTTGACCTTCCCGCACCATGCCAAAGGAAGAAAGTCCACGAAAATGAACGCCGACTTCGGGGTAGACAACACCGTCAACGGTTAGGGTCGCAGGCACATCTACGTCGGTGCGATAAAAGTCCTGCATGACTTGCTCCCAATCGCTTTCTTCAAAGTCGATGAACAAGGTGCGAACCACTTTGTCCGTGTAGAGAGGTTCGTCGGGGTAGCTTTCGACATCAGCCGGTGAAATCTTTGGGCCTGGTTTGGTCGGTTCCGACTTGCCAAACCCTGGCGGCATAAACGCCCTTGGACCTCCTGGCATTTCTCGTCCACGACGTTCACCACCTGGACCAGCACCACCTGGACCAGCACCACCTGGACCAGCACCACCGGGACCAGCACCACCGGGACCAGCACCACCGGGACCACCGAACATCCTGCCACGCATTCCTTGATTCTGTCGTTTGGATTTAA
>CAIXME010000839.1 GCA_903920425.1 uncultured Pirellula sp.
CGATGAGCGAGATGATATTTTGCGGATGTTTCCCGAGACGCGTTCGCTCATTTGCTTTGTATGCCGGATGAATGCCGATTCGGTGCGAAGCCCTGCCCGCAACGTAGCGAACCACGAGTTTCACGCTTCGGGTGATGCCGTCAACGACGTAGCTCGACGCATTACGGCGGAATTATCGAAGCATGGAATTCGAGCGATCAACCCGCCGATGGCTTTCCCGATGGAGATAGACCGGTTCCCTGGAAAGATCTGGACGATTTCACTTAAAACCTTGGCCGTGGCCGCTGGCTTAGGGCAGATGGGGCTACATCGGAATGTGATTCACCCGAAGTTTGGCAGCTTCATTCTTTTGGGGACTGTGCTGACCAACATGGACATCAACGAGGAGGGGAGTCCGGTTGACTTCAATCCATGTGTGACTTGCAAGCTGTGTGTCGCAGCATGTCCAGTCGGAGCGATCTCGCCCGACGGAGGATTCAACTTTTCGTCATGCTATTCACACAACTATCGCGAGTTCATGACTGGCTTTACCGACTGGGTAGAAGCCATTGCGGACAGTACAAATCCGATCGACTATCGAAAGAAAGTAACAGATGGCGAAAGCGTATCGATGTGGCAATCGTTGGCATACGGTCCCAGCTACAAGGCGGCATACTGCTTGAGCGTCTGCCCGGCTGGCGAAGATGTGCTGCAGCCGTTCCTGGATAACCGCAGTCGATTCCTAACACAGATCGTAAAGCCGCTGCAATCAAAAGTAGAGACGGTCTACGTACAACCCCGCTCGGATGCGGAGACCTATGTCAAAAAGAGATTCCCTCACAAGAAGGTCAAGTACGTCGGCGCAGTCCTGCGACCAACATCCATTCCATCGTTTATCAAATTGATGCGGCACGGTTTTCAGCCAGGCCAATCGAAGGGCTTATCTGCGCGATACCACTTTCATTTTACTGGCACTGAGCCAGCTGAATGCACCGTCGAGATCAAGGATGAAACGATTCACGTCATGGAAGGCATTGAGGGGAAATGTGATTTGCGAATCAACGCGAGTTCGCGAGGATGGCTGCGATTGTTGCGAAAAGAAGCATCGATTGCTTGGCTACTCTTGACTCTTCAAATTCGAATCAGGGGCAATCCTCGACTGCTGGCGGCGTTTGGCAAGTGTTTCCCTTAACCACGTGATGAACCAAGAGTGATTATGAATCCATTCATGAAAAAGTATGGTCCCTGGGCGGTAGTCACGGGAGCATCGTCTGGGATTGGCTGTGCATTGGCAAGGCAATTGGCAAGGCATGGGATGAATATGGTTTTGGTGGGTCGCTCCGTTGATGCCTTGAATCGGTTAGCTACGGAGTTGCATGTTGCCCACGCAAAATGTGAATGTCGCATTCTGGCCTTAGACCTAAATGAAAGCAACTCGGTAGCTGCATTGCTGGACTTCACAAAGGACCTAAACGTAGGGCTTCTGATTGCGTCAGCAGGCTTTGGTTCATCAGGTCCTTTTCTCGACAATCCGATTGAACCAGAGTTGGAGATGCTCGATGTCAATTGCCGATCCTTAATGGAACTCTCTTGGCATTTTGGCAATCGACTCAGCAAGCGTGGAAACGGGGGGCTGGTACTACTGAGCTCGATCGTAAGCTTTCAAGGTACGCCGTGGTCTGCGCACTATTCAGCAACGAAAGCGTACGTACAAACGTTGGCCGAAGGATTAGCAATGGAACTGCGTTCCAAGAATATTGATGTACTCGCAGTCGCACCTGGGCCAACGAAAACGAGTTTCGCCGATCGCGCCGGCATGTCGATGGGTAGCGCATTGGACCCGCAAAGATTGCCCCCGAGATCTTGGCTGCGTTAGGGCGTCGAACGACCGTCTTGCCTGGATTTCTCTCCAAGCTGTTGGTTTACTCCATGGCTCCACTGCCACGATGGGCGAGAATTATGATCATGGGAAATGTCATGAAATCGATGTCAAAAAAATGAAAACGTGGA
>CAIXME010000840.1 GCA_903920425.1 uncultured Pirellula sp.
ATCGGCATTTGGAATGATAAAACAATTTGAATCCAATACGCCAATACATTGGTTTTATCAAACTAACGAAGTAGCGCAATGACTTTAATCCATGGCGGCAATTCTCAAGACGTTTGCGAAAGCGATCCGGCGATGACAACTAACTTGCTGAGCTTGGTTCTCTAGTGGTATAGGGAAAGCAATGTTAGGCGATAGATGACGAAGTAGGTGATCGTCGTGGCGGCCGTGCCTATAAGCGCGACGCACTTTACCAACTGCTTACCAAATGCACCTGCATCGGCAAAATCAAGCCATAGCGACAGCCTTGGATTGTTTCATCAAGTCGATGACTTTTTCCAACCCTGATTCAATTTGCGAATGTGTTCCGGAGTGGAACCGCAGCAAGCACCGATGATTTGTGCGGGCCAACTTTGGGCGTGTTGCAGGTAGCCTTCGGGGGCGGTAGAGTCGGTGTTGATCCAGCCTTGTTCATCGTCCACGTAGCCGATGTTACCGTAGGCCATGAGTGGAAAACTTTCACCACAAACGGCGCGTAACTCGGTAAGTGGTTGAGCAAGGTTTTGGGCTGGGATACAGTTCACGCCAAGTGCTTTTACGCCGAGAGGCATGAGTATTTCGGCGGCATGAGTGAGTGACTCGCCGGAGAGGATGTGGCCTTTTTTATCGCAGACAAAAGAGACCCATGTCGGCAGTCCTGTTGCCGTCGCGATCTTGGCAGCAATCACGGCTTCGCGGATGGAATTCATCGTCTCGATGAGAAGCAAGTCAACGCCACCTGCCACCAAGTGATCGATGCGCTCAGAGTGCTCAGCGTGGCATTCGTCGGAAGGTGGCACGAGGTCGGGGCGATAGCAATCCTCTAGCGAAGAGAGCGATCCGGCTACGATCGCTGGCTTTGCAAATGCAACAACCGCTTCCCTGGCAGTGGCTACCGCGCGCAAGGTGAGGTCACGAGCGGAGAAGCCTTTGCCAGCGAGGACTCGGCGGTGCGTACGAAAGGTATTGGTAGTGATGACGTCCGCGCCTGCGTTCAGGTAGTCCAGATGAACGTCGCGTAGGACATTCAGACCTGCGTCCGTGGTCAGCGCATTGGCCGACCACAAGGGCAATCCAGTATCTATGCCACGTCGGTTGAGTTCAGTGCCGGTGGCGCCATCGAGTAAAAGATGTTTGGAGCTCACGATGAGGTTTTATCCATTCGGGAAAACAGACGCTCGAAAACCACATAACCCGTTTCGCTAAAGCCAAGTCGTCGGTAACTTTCTCGAGCGGTTTCGTTTTCTCGCTCCATGTAGAGGCGAATACCGCAACAGTCTACATCCACTTCACCAAGTTCCTTCATGTGCATGAAGAGAGTGCGGAACACACCCTGGCTTCGAAACTGGGGATGCACATAGACACTCTGCATCCACCAGATCTCGCCGTTTCTCCAATCGCTCCATTCGAAAGTGTACGAGGCTTGTCCCACGACCTCGCCGTCGATCTCCGCAACGAAGTACCTTCCCCTGTTAGGTTCGCACACAAAGCGTCTGACTCCGTTGGTTACGGTCACGAGATCGAGTTCTCGTCCTTCGGTTTCACGGCAGAGCGCGACGTTGAAATGGGCGATGGTTTCGACGTCGCTTGATACGGCCTGTCTGATCTCTATCATAGTTTCTTCATTAGTGTTCGATTAGTGAAGATTAGTGTTCCTCTTTGTTATACATTGTTCGGACATGCAGATAATCAACCACAAATCGATGCCAATTGTATTCTCCCTTTGCCGTCATGGGAGCGAGTTCCCATCCTTCAGTTTCCCGACAGATTTCTACGACAGTGAATATGGCGGGTCGAATTTCAATCATGGTTTCTTCATTTGTATTCGTTTAGTGAAGATTAGAGTTCTTATATGGTTTACTTTGTTCGGACATGTAGATCATCAACCACAAATCGATGCCATTCAAGTTCTCCCTTCTTCCCAAAGTTGATCAAGTATCCAACCTTTTTCCTAGCTATTCGCATATAGTTGAAAAGCTGAGCTTCATGTTCCGAGCAAAGCTCTTTCAATGCTTTTAATTCAACTACAATTTCGCCGAATACTAGAAGGTCTGGGCGATACTTAGGTGTGAGCAGTTGCCCCTTGAAAAAGACGTCCAACTCCGCTTGAGCAGTGAACGGAATTCCTCGCAGTCCAAGTTCAACTTCGAGTGCAGCCTGGTAAACTTCTTCGGCCATTCCGTACCCAGCTCGTTGTAGACCTCGAATACAGCGCCCATCAAATCATACCCCTCTTGTTTGAACATTGCCGCTTCCTCTGTCTAGTAGTTTGGGAACACTAATTACCACTAATCACACACTAATCTTAATGGGCAGAATTGAGACTTGGAAGTAACTGCGGAAGCAGGTTATACGCATAGGAATTTGCTACCATGGTTACTTCATCAATTTTAAGTTTGCATCGGCGAAGGCTTTTCCCATCTGTGCGAAGATCTTTGCGCTGCCGAAGTAGTGGTAGCCACCATTGGATGCGCCCTTAAGTGCTTCTCGATCTTTAGGCGAAAGGACCTCCTCCAAGGCGAGGTCAAGCTTCTTCTGATCCGCCGAAGTGATTCCCTCAATCCATGCATCGAGCGCGGCATAATGTTCAGGGGAGTCTGGCGAGTATTGGTCATTGGCATAGACCGCCAAGACGTTCTTTCCTTTCTTCAAATGGCGAGTCTGTTCTTTATCGAGGACAATGGATGCGTATTGCGGCTTATCCTGCCACCAGATGTAGGTATGAATTTTGTGGCCGTTCAAATAGACATGAAACCCTTGTCTCGCCAAAATCGCGATACGGTAGGAATCGTAGTCAAGGTTCTCTACTTCAAAAGTGGAACGCATGAGCAGGAATTCTTCATTGCCCCACGTTGAAGAGTACTTGTTCAAAGTGATCCCACTGTGGTTCCACACGCCCTTGCCGATAGGAGCTTTACCTGCTGTCCATTTGCTGTCATCGAAGTCAGGCATATACCAACCTTCCATTCCGGCTGGCAGTGCGATGTCGCGGAATCTCCTATCGGTGAATTCCTCTAATTTATCCTTCGCTTCGGTGGCATCGACCGTGACGAAACGCCAGTTTCGCTCCTCTGGTAAAGGCTTGCCAATAGGCTTCCAATACTTATCCCATTGCCGCTGAGTATCGAGCGAGCCATCTGCTTTCAAAGTGTGAGCCGTGCCGACGATTTCGTTATACTCGCCCTGCTTGGGTTCTGCGGCTTCGATGTCGCGATCCCAGAAAGGCGCGGTATCTACAGCAACCACGTTGCCTTGAAACTCGGGCATTGCAGCGGGAGCAGCCATGGCTTTGCGGAAGTTGACGTTCCTTTCTCCTTCCACGCCGAGTACGCCGATGACGAATGGCATCCTCGGGGCGTCAAGGTCCTTGCGCACGTCGCGGATGAAGTGTGCCAAGAGGCGTGAGTATTCGTCATAATTGCCATCCGGATAGGTTTGGCCATCGACGAGATCGTTGAACCCCTGAAGCCATACAAAACCTGCAAGCTCATAGCCCTCCTTGGGATCATAAGCGGGGCAGACCCGAGCGGGATCTGCGAGCACCTTTTTTACATGCTCAACCATCATGCGGTAAAACACCCCCGAGGCAGCATCTTTGTCTTCCTGCCATTTTTTTCGATCCTCAAGTTTGGGAATTCCGTGGGCACCCTGTGGATGTTTGTCCCACTCCGCTTGCACTTGCTTGGGCAGCTTGTATGGCCCAGCATTTGGCGGACGAAATTCGGTATTGAGCGACCTGCCGCCCCAAGCGGTCTTGATGATCAGGATGGGTTCCTTCAGCTCTTTCTCCATCGTGATCCCAAAGGTGAACTCAGGCCCAATCTTTCCGCCATCCTTGGTGGGTTGGTCTCCGCGTGCTCCAAAACCTGTGGTCAATTTCCCCAAGCCCTCGCCATTGGCACTGCCATCATAAGGTCCGGTCAAATAGGACATCCAGACTTGGTCACATACCCGAGACGTTCCATCGGGATTGCGCATCTCCTTGAGCAAGGGGGCAGTTGCCGGATCTTTGCCGATGTAGTCAAAGGTCCGGATTTCAGCATGTCCTTCCATGTTCGATTGACCAGCGAGGATGAACACTTTGAGTGGGGCTTTCGCGGAATCAGCGACTGGCTTCATTGCTTCCGGTGACTTTGCTTCGGGCTCCTGGTTGAGTCGGATAAGTTCAGGTGTCTCTGTCGTTACCTCGATAGCTCGAATCGTGTCTCGGACGGATTTTGCCTTCTGCTTCTTTAACTCCTCAGGGAAGTCGGGCTCATCTTTCTCGAAGTAGTTTGCAAGCTTAGTCAGTTCCGGTACGACTACCTTTGCATGGGTGCCGTAACTGAGTAGTATCTGCATCAATTCGGGCGTGCGTATCTGACTTTCCCACGGGTTCTGCTCTCTCGCATAACGGACGCACGCCTGGATACCTTCTTCGATGCGATGCGTGGCAAAGACGCGAAGACCTTCCATGCGAATTCCATCCGCAAACATCTCACCACTCGGGGCTGGTTCGGTGATAGCCTGATAAATAGCCGGCAACAGCGGCTTGATATCTCGAGCGGAAAGGTTCTGGTAAACCGAACTAAGGCTTCCTCGGGCGCGGCCATCTTCATTCTTGAGGCCAGCTCGTACGGCTTTGTACAACGATTCGCGGTCAACCCCATCGAGAGACCCACGGAGCATTCCGTCACCATCGAACAGGGCAAACGTGAGATATCGCTGTTGCGTACCACGGGGATCGTTGACCTTGTCCTCTTCAACCAACAACTCTAACAACTTTGGAACCGCGGGCTTGGCGGCTCGCCCGATCTTGGCGAGCGCGTCCGCCGCTTTGACGCGGAGCCAGAGATCTTTGTCGTTGAGGCACTTCTGCAACGGATCTACCGCTGGCTTGGCCCTCTGACGAAGTGAGCAAAGGGCCTGGCACGCACCATAGCGGGCGTCGAGACTAGAAGCGTCGAGTAGTTGAACGATTGCTGAAACCGGCACTTCTTGACGACGGCCTATCGCCAACGCGGCTCGTTCTCGGACGATCGGTGACCAACTGCCGAGTCGCTCGAGGAGCTGATCGATAGTAAGTTTGTCATAAGTGCTGTTGCGGTCTTTGTTGTCCCACCCTCGACCATCATTGATCAAGGATTCTGCAGACTCGGCGTCCAGGTTGGGGACGACAGTCTTGCCCGCGCCGGTCAGCCGAATCTTTTTTAGAGGCATGGCATAGGCTAACAAGTAAGTGCCCGTGGCATCGAAACCCGCGAAGCTGTCTTCCTCGTTTTCAGGAGGGCCTTGGTGCGGGTAGCTGCCGTCCCATCGGCGTGCGAGATCAAAGTACCACGTACCGAACTCCTTCATCCACGCTCCGGTCGCATTCGGGCCGGATAGGGCAACACTCGGCATCCCCCAGAGCATGTTGAAATAGTTGCCGCAATGCCCGCAATCGCGTTCCGGCCCATGCGCGGCAACACTCATTCGCGAAAAGAACTCGGCACCCTTCGCTTCGCCCAGCGAGTTAAAGAGAACCGCAGCCATACCACACTTGCCGTTATCTTCGTGCCCCTCCATCCACGGAGCGTGATCGCCATATGGGATCGCTCCCTTGCCGATATAAAACCGCAATAGCTTGGCGCTGCGATCAATCGCTTTATCTACAGCGACGTCATTCACCCCCGCCTCTCGCGCGAGCACCAAGCTGATCGTTAACACCACTCCGGGTGAGTTCATCATGCCGTACCCACCCAAGCGGCCGTCCGGGATGGCGAATCCGTGGCCCCACGAGCCAACCGCACTTTGCCCCTTAGCCACTTCCATCGCGAGACGCTTCAAGCCCGGTAGCACCGACTGGTCGCCGGTTGCCAAAGCGTATTCCGAGAGAAACAACATGCAGTAGCCGTAGTACCAACTCTGCATCGATTTGTCAGAATAGCCCGCGGCCCACTGAGCTTCCCTTTGCAATATCGACAGATACTCGGGATTGCCACTGGCTAATAAGGCGATTGCGTTCAGCGACCTAGGTATGGTGTCCATCTTGGTGTAGTCAGGCAGAGACATTCGCGCCGCCAATGACCTACATCCCTGTTCGAGCAGAAGTTTCGACTTGTCACAGCCGAAGGGGGCTGTCTCACCGTAGCTGCCGAGCACGCGCAATTTGAGCACAACCTCGTCCGACTTGCCCGCTCGCCAGCGAGTGATCGCCAGTTTGCCAGCACCGGTTTTTGATTCCGCCGTCGTGATCGCCTTGCCGAGTTCCGTGCGAGGGTCGAAGGAGAACGGTTTGCCACCAACACCGAGAATCACGTCACCAACCCGAAACGCATCTGCTGCGGGAGATCCCTTGTCGACTTTCGTGATCAAAATCTGGCGTGCATCTGTGGTCACCAGCCTATCGCAAAAGATCCAGCCCCTAAGCCCGGTCGGGCCGAGGTTCCAATCATGCCTCGAGTCCGTCGGGATTTTCGCACCCTTGGTGAAGTCAGGAACGATGACCTGGTCTTGCGCTGTAACCAGCGTGAAATGCGAAATCGCCAACATCAGAAGGAGAGTAGCTATTTGCACCAGAGGGTTGATCATCATCTCATTGTCATTGGAGTTAGAGGAATACTTGTAGGGAAATTGACTTCCCTCAGAGGTGCTTGTGATTGCCTAGCCGTGGCCTGGATGGCAAGTTGTTGTTCAAGTAGCGAAGAAGGTGCATCCGCCGAGAAGCGATTTCCGTGTGCACCGATTTGACTTCAGGCGAGACTCCGCATCGGAACGACTAGCAGTCGTACTGGACAGTCGTACTGGAACGCTGCGTGTTGCCCCAGCCTCAATTGTCCTCTCACGGAGGCATTTCGCAAGTACGTCTCTTTGATTGCTACATTGCCAATTGTGCGCATTTCAACGCGGAATCGTCATGCCGGTGCAAGCATTTATGCGGCCAGAGAGTTGAGTTACACTGTTAGGGTCGCCACGAACGAGCAATCGTCGGTGGTGTCGATGAGATCTCCTACTCGTTTGGGGTACTTGATGAACAGGGCTGTGATGGATTCGCTTGCGAGAG
>CAIXME010000841.1 GCA_903920425.1 uncultured Pirellula sp.
GGTGCATGTATTTGCTCTGAGCCTTAGGGCGATGGCAGCGATGTGTTGTCAGTGATGTAATCGGACAGCTTCTCTGCGAGTGCAACAACCTCGGGATCTTCATCCGTTCGGCATTCTTCGATTGCAGGAAGTATCCAGGCTGCGGACTGAGGGTCAATTGCCTGAGGTGTCTGTGCTCCAAATGACTGATTGATTTGTGTCAAAACCGTCAATCGCGTCTTGGAGTCACCGTTGTATAAGGCGTTGGTTGTTGCATTCAAGTCTGCCGAAACCACGCCTGCTAGCACGGTAATCGCAGTTGTACCCAGTCGAATGGCGATGACTGCAACAACTGCCGCACCGGCAATAAAGAATGCAACCACTAACATGCTCATGACTAAGTATCGCATATAGGGCCTGCTTGACCTCTTCGAAGCTTCAGTGGTTATGGAAATCGAATGATCCATTTGCCTTATTGGTTCTTTCTCACATGCTCGTGCTTGTTAGCCCAAACCGAATCAGTTCGCTGGATCAACCGAATCAACATTTAGCCCTCACGTCGAAGCTTTGTCCTGTCATTGGAGTCGTGTCGCGTTCGACCAACCTCAGAACAGCTTCGGCTTCTTGATGAGGAGCCAGAAGACGGTGCCGGCTAGCACAACCGGCGGGACCATAAGGGCGGTGAACCAACCTGCTGTCAGCGGAAGAGATTGGATATCGCCACCGACGGCCGCAACCACATAAATTGCGGCAACGGTGCAAAAGAGCGACCACAACATGCCCCAAGTGAATGCGGCGCCGTGGATTGTCCATGCATTCAACGAGTTGTTGCGGCGAAGCAAGAACGCAATCGGCATGCCGATCAAACCCGCAACCAGATAGCAAACGCAGAAGCCAAGGGCGATGACGTTTGCGGACAACGTGACGCCGACAAGGGAAACAAGCCCAATAAAGGCCATTGGGGTTACGGCCGGTGCTATTGCATAAGCAAACCACATTTCATGGGGCGATGGTACGGGCAGTATATTCGACATATCTTTGGATCCTTTACTTATGGGTCATGAAGAAAAAAACTCCCTAGCGATATACAGCGGCTCAGTACTGCGATCAGCGATGGGGTGGAAAAGCCTATCACCACCAGAAAAAAGCCCTATCCGCGACTGCGGGGCAGCGCTTTGTTCCTCCTGGGTTTAAGGTACTTGTAATGCGTTTGCGTGTATCTGTCGCCGTATTGGATCGACGTTACCGATCGAAGAGGAATTCGGTCAGCAACGTCGTCGAATACTCCTAAGCCATCAAAGCAGTGTACGGTCGCAGTTGTTCGAGTGCAAGCATCGACGATTCCGACCCAACAATGAGCTGACCTATTCTCGTTTTCCACCAAGACCGGCTTGCCAATCAATGCGGTGATGGCTGTTTCCCAAGATTGGATGTCCAACTGCTTAACGAATCGGTCAGGTTTTGCCCAAAAGCCCTCTTTTCGCATCAACCCTTCGCAGTATTTGTGGGACGGGGTATCAAACGTACAACTGGTGATGTCTTTTTTGCGAATGAAGACATAGCCGTCCAATTGGAAGTCTGCTTCTCGATGAAGGCAAAGGAGTTGCTCAGACTCATTTACGATGACTCCGTAGAGCCGGTGCGGATCAATTCGTTTTCGTTCAATCGTGACTAGCATATTAATTCATGGATGTAGATAGCGACCAAAGCCCTTTGTTCTGACTCTGACTTGTGCTTGTGCTCGTCGCTGAGATTATTCTCGTACTGGGTTTATGAATCATCGGCGATAATTCGGATTGCAAAGAAACGCTCTTCACCGCCGCTCCGGTGCAGCAACCTGCTTGGGAGTCGTTTGTTGTCAGAAAGTAGCCATTTGCATCAGCCCTTTCTCGGCTCGACCTACCAACTCCCGCCCCAATTCCACAACCTGCGACCGCCAGATGTTGGACGCCGGACAGAATAGCTCAACAAGCCGCTGTTTGGCCCGGATCGTGGACTCCGCATTCAGAGCTCCCCAGTGATGAGCTTGATTTTCTGCACGCAATCCAGAGAGTACTTGCACCGGGCTGTATGTTCCGAACTCAGCGCAGGCAAAAAGGTAGTTGGGAGCCAGTTCTCGTGACACACACCATCGCCCGAATCCTCCGCGAGCATCATAGGAGATGCCGGTGGAGTCACACGCTTCGAAGGAGTCTTTCCCAAACCAATCTGTGAGCCAGTCTCGCTGTATCTGGTTGATCGGGTAGTCAAGAAGCAACTTGCAA
>CAIXME010000842.1 GCA_903920425.1 uncultured Pirellula sp.
CAAGAAAGGCACTATCGAGCGAATTATCCAGTGCCAACGCAGCACTTTCTATTGCCCTGTCTGCCAACGCTAAAACAACAGCATTTTGCTGGTGATTCAAAATGCCAACGTGCGATCATGCAAGAAGCTTTCTAGGGATGTCCCTATTTCGCTGATCAGCCAACTCGCAGCGCCTCGGTAAACCGCTTCTCGAAAAAACGTGAGACATCATACGCAAATCCAACAATTTAGAGGCAAAACGACTATCATGATCTGGCAGTGCTGGGGGACCAGACTATCGCGATTTCCAAGCACATTTCGAACCGCCAAACCAGCCTTGCTCAAGGCACATTCGCATCTATGAACTTGCCTGAATTCAGACCTGCCCTAGCCAAATCGGATGTTAGCGAACTGCTTGTTCGTCGCGACTCCGCCGCGCTCGAGGATTTGATTTCGTGGTACCGCCCGCTTCTCAAGGCACTTGCCAATCGAGACTTAGACCATTTGCTACGATCGAAAGTCGATGCGTCCGATATCGTACAAGAAGCCTGCAGCGATGTAGCTCGCAGCTTCACCAGCATCAGGGCCACCAACCGAATCCAGTTTGTGGCGTATTTGGCAAAGGTCCTAAAGCACAAGATTGAGGACATGCGACGTCGATTCATGATGTCACAAAAACGGAGTGTCTACCGAGAACAGCCATTGGCTGGTTGCGGCTCGATTGACGAAAACATCCTTGTCGACGGCAATTCTCAGCCGCTGGATACGCTCCTATACCAAGAGATCTGCGAACGATTGCACGCGTCGTTGAATCAGTTGCCTCGCGAATTGCAGCGCGTTTTGCGATGGCGGTTCCGAAAAGGAATGACCTACAAACAGATCGGTGAAAGGCTGGACCGCACGGAGGATGACGCCCGGATGCTCGTGAATCGATGTCTGGCTCGAGTCAGGTCGGAGGTGTTTCCGAAGGGCTTGAATGTTTGACAACGGTCGCCAGCAATCTGATTCCAATGGATCGAGTTCGTCGTCAAATGATCCCGTAGAAATGGAACGCATTCGGGAATGGATGGATCGTCAAGATTGGGACATCCTCGATGAATCCGCTGAAATCCGTCGTGACCAAGACATATGTATCCAGCTGCTGCTGAATAACCGAATCACATCCGATTCGGATTTCGAGCTCAATGCCTCCGCTGCGGACCTGTCCCTGGCGTTCTCAGATTTGACTAGCATTGCGGAGGAACCAGATCCTCTCAACCAGGAATCGCACCCCTCGAGTGTTCAGACAACCCACGAATCAGCACCTGACGGCGCGTCTCTCTACTCAAACGATAAGCTACGGTTCTCTTCACCGCAGATTCTTGGCGTTGGGGCATTTGGCATTGTTTTCTCCGTTCACGATGAACGCTTGGGAATCGAAGTCGCAATCAAGATTCTTCGCCCATCCAAAAGCAGGTCGCCTGAGTCGCGAGCTCGATTCATCGGCGAAGCACGATCGACAGCATCGCTCTGCCATGCCAGTATCGTGCGAGTCTATGACACAGGGCAAATCGCCGGCTTGCCCTATATTACTTCCTCCAAAATGGATAACGGGACGCTGGCAGATCGCATTGCCCAATCGAAAACGCTCCCCATTCGGCAGGCAGCATGGATTGTTGCACGCATAGCGGATTCGGTTCAATTCGCTCACTCCAAAGCGATTTTGCACAGGGATTTGAAACCTAGCAATATATTGCTCAAGCCCTGTGAACTCGATCGATCCGAGCAGTTCGGCTTCGAACCGATCCTAACTGATTTTGGCTTGGCAAAACGTTTGGACCTGCAGGGATCCAGCGCCAATCAAACCCTCGACGGTCGCGTGCTTGGCACGGTGCGATACATGTCTCCGGAGCAAGCAAAAGGAGCGCATGCGGAAGTGGGGACCGCTTCCGATATTTTTTCATTAGGCATCATTCTGTATCAACTGTTGATTGGAAAAGTCCCGTTCGACAACCCCTTCGACCAAACGATTCGAACGATGATCGCGGAAAAGGAACCGATTCGCCCCCGGTTGGTTGATCGACGTATCCCTGCCGACCTCGAAGCGATTGTTCTCAAATGTTTGGAAAAAGAACCGAGCGATCGGTACCAATCGGCAAACGAACTTCATCTCGATCTCGAGCGTTTTCTCCGAGGTGAGCCAGTCGAAGCCAAAAAGAGTACCGTGTTTCGTCGCTTGCTTTATTTAAGCAAAAAGCACCCCGTCGTATCGGGCCTGTTAACCGTTGCCTTCTTGGTGAACTGCATAGCTCTTGTTGGATTGACGGTATCGCTGCTCAAAGAACGAGCGGCAAAAATGCGGGAGCGCGATGCATTGATTGCGTTGGTATCTTTCTATACCAAGTTCGGCGATGATATTTTTGCAGGGAAACGCGTAAAAGACAGTGTTATGCTGGATCTGTGTGAGAGCATGCTCGCTGTTCTCGAACCTTACCACGCAGAGAATCCAACGGACGATACGATCCTGCATCGAATCAGCGTACTAAAGCACTACCAATCGATGGCACTCCAGCGAACGGGAACCACCGAACAATATGTGTCTGCTCGTCTGAAGGTATTGGAAATACTTGCACGGCTCGTTACTTCGCATCCAGAAAACGAGAAGTACCGTTTCCAGCAATTTCACTCGCGATTGCTGGTTGGGGACTGGTTGATGGGAAATCCAGAACTTGAAAAGACCACCAAGCCTCTCAAGGGGCGTGATCTTTTGCAATCGGCCATCGAAGATATTGAGTGGCTTTCCAAGAAGTTCCCGGAAGACATTGATTACGCAGATGCATTGGCCGCCACCAAGATGAGCCTAGCTAGAAATTTGCTCGTCGAAGGACCTGCCAGCGGCAAAGAATTGATGCGACAAGCGATCACGATCTCCGAAGAACTGTGGCAAAAACACCCTGATCGCCCCGTCCTGGCCAAACACGCCATCTCGGGCTACTCAAGACTTGCCCTGTCCGCGTTGGAAGAGTCGAAAAACGAGCTCGCGTTGGAGTTGATACTCCAAGCCGATGATTTGAGAGAACGAGCATGGGGCGCAGTCAAAGACGAAAGCTGGGTCTCCATTGAATGCTACCGGCTATGGGTATTCATGTTAGACATCTTGATCGCAAATGAAAAATACGAAATGGCTGCAGATCGCTTTCAAGAGATCGACCACAGCTATGCTATAACCGTTACCGAGCTACCTCCCAGCACGGAAACCTTGATCGGACAAGTCCGTGTACTTAGCAGGTTTCATACGGTGTTTTGCAAAACCAACCGCGAGCAAGAAGCTCTAGCGGTCGAAAACAAAATACGACAAGTAATCGACATCGTAAAAACAAAGCCCGACGGCGAAGAACTGCTGAAAAGCGCATTGTCGTACCTAGGTTTGCCCGACAAGATTCGTTCGCAAATGCAAGATTAACTCGGCATGCGAGTTTTCATTTCAGCTAAGCACTGTTGCTACTTAACACCGTTAGGACGATGAGCTACTACTGGCCAAAAGAAAAGATGGCAACAGGAATTGCCACCTGAGAAAGTCGCTTAAGCGAAACACGTCAAAAGCGACCGAGACAAATGCGCTGCGGAAATAGCTACTACAGCAATCCGTATGTGGTCAGCGTCTTGCGTAGCTTGCTGAACTCGTCCGATTCCAATTCGGTCATAGGCAACCGCAGTTCCCCTGAATCGCGACCAAGCAATTTCATGGCACCTTTAACAGGGATCGGATTGGTAGCTAGCGATAGCATATCACGGCAGAGCGGGAACAATTTGTGATGCAAGGCTGCGGCTGCACCAAAATCACCAGCCAATGCAGCAGCGACCATCGCCAAAAGATCCTTGGGGACGATGTTACCAGCTACGGAGATGACTCCTTGTGCCCCAATGCTCATCATCGGCAATGTCAGTGAATCGTCGCCGCTGAGAACCGTCAAGTTCGTCGAGTTCAAAATCTGCGAGCACTGGTCGAGCGATCCTGTCGCTTCTTTGACCATCGTGATATTTGGCAATTCTGCCAGTCGAGCGATCGTCTCGGGCTCGATGTTCTTTGCCGATCGACCGGGAATGTTGTAAACACAATGCGGGATGCCAACATCTTCCGCGATGGCCTTGAAATGCTCGTAGAAACCCTTTTGTGTCGGCTTGTTGTAATACGGCGCTACTTGCAACGACGCATCGGCACCTTCCTTTTGCGCCCAACGCGTAAGCCGCAACGCTTCGGCGGTGCAATTGCTGCCTGTACCAGCCATCACCTTGCAACGTCCGGAGGATAGCTGGATGACTTCGCTGATCACCCGTTCATGTTCATCATGCGTCAGCGTTGGGGATTCGCCCGTCGTACCGCAAGGGACCAAGAAATGGGTACCGGATGCGATTTGAAACTCAATCTGTGTTTTGAGCTTGGCAACGTCCAACTTGCCATCAGTAAATGGAGTAACAATCGCAACGCCTACTCCTGCAAAGGCGCTTCCCTTTCGATCCGACATGCAAATACTCTTTCACTTGGAAACAAATCGCGGCTCTCAAAATGGCTGAGCCACAGGCGTGGGTATTTTAGGCGGAAAGGATGTAGACCCCAATACCCAAACAGAGATTACACGCGGTCTTGCCGCCGGTCTCGCGAGCGAAGCTTGGCACATTCGTCGCAAACCCCATGGATGATAAATCGGTGCTCGCGGGCGCGAAAACGGTGCGATTTGGCAACCGTTTCACGAATTTGAATGATTTCGTCGCTCGTAAACTCGATCAGCTTCCGACATTTCGTACAGTACAAATGGTCGTGCTGAGGGTATCCATAGTCGTGCTCGTAGACACTACGGCCATCCAATTCGAACCGATTCAACAATCCTGCGTCCACAAATTCACGCAAGGTTCGGTAGACAGTCGGTCTGGAAACGTAATTGGCGGCCCCCTTGGACGGCAACTGCTCAATCAATTGGTCGGCGTCAAAATGCTCATGCCTGTTGAACACTTGATCGACTAGGAATTTTCGCTGGTCGGTGTTCCGTAACCCCTTGCTTTGCAAATATTCCTCGAATCGCTGCAATGGCGTCATTGAGACAGCCACGGATTCGAGCGGAGCGGGCGTTTGAGGACTTTTTGTGGTCATCGATTGGGTGCTACTGATTGTCTGCTGATCGTTTCCAGCAGTATACACGCCAGTTCAAGTTGCACAAATAATGGGAGGAGGCTTAAGGCTTTAGCCGGTCGCGATTTGGCTTACCGCTTTCCCCATAGTGCTCTCGGCTCTAATTCACCGGGGTTAGCTGCTCCAACTGCCGGTCGGCCGCCTGTATAAGCCGATCGACCTTTTGATCGATCCCTTCGCCCATCCCCGATTTGACACTCTCGTCGCTGGCAATCGCTCGAAAACCAGCTCCGCAACCGTGGCAGCACACATCCTTGCCCAGTAATTCGACCGGGATTTGCAAAGTCCTACCGCAAGTAGGGCATACTTTGGCGAAACGCACCGAACTCGACATCGTGAAAACCTCCTAAAGAGTATTTAACCGGACCGACATTATTGCGTCTAAAGACACTCTGTCAATACTATAATGGCTTACTAAACGCCAAAGACGGCCTGAATTTCAATTTTGCAAGTGATCATTCCCCCCTTCCCTTTTCTCGAAAGCACAAAAAACCGTATGCTTTAATGCTGATGTAAGTCGGAAGCAATAATCATGCCTAATGGAGCATAGAAGTGTTGATAAAGATCGCGCAGGATCGTAAAGGTTTGGGAAAGATTTCGGCTTCCTTGGCATCCGATGCGTTGCGTTCCACCTTGGAAAAACAAGCGAGAGCCAGGCTTGTCGTGGCGACAGGTTCGAGCCAATTCGAAACGCTAGAATCACTTATCCAAGAGCCTGGAATTGATTGGTCTCGCGTCGATGGTTTTCACCTTGATGAATATCTAGGACTCCGAAACGATCACCCTGCTAGTTTTTGTGGCTACCTGGCCAAACGGTTTGTCGAACTGGTCCCCATCGGCTCGTTTCATTATCTGGACGGGACTCGCAATCCATCCGATACCATTCGCGATGCTTCTACTGCGTGGAATGACGCACCGATCGACATCGCTTTGATCGGTATAGGCGAAAACGGACACCTGGCATTCAATGACCCACCGGCCAATTTTGAGACCAAAGAGATTTACCATGTTGTCGATCTCGATCTAGCGTGTCGGCAACAGCAAGTCGGCGAAGGCTGGTTTGCGACAATAGGAGATTGTCCTGCCAGAGCGATCAGCATGACAATCCACGGCATATTGGCCTCCAACAAGATCATCTGCAGTGTGCCGGACAGTCGCAAATCGGAAGCTGTCCGCCAATCGGTTGAAGGGCCAATCATGCCTGAAGTTCCAGGCTCCATTCTACAAAAGCATCATGACGTGACGTTGGTATTGGACCAAGCGAGCGCATCGAGATTGCAGCCAGCTACGATCGCAGCGGCCCATCAGTGATCAATTCAGCAATCCTTTGCCCACCGGGGCTCAGGCCCACCTCGCACTCCATTGCTCGCCAACGTCGTTAACCACCCTCTTTTTCAACTCGCAAAATCAACTTGCGAACCTCGTGCTGCGGGAACAAATCGTTCATGGATTATGTAGATCTACAAGTCAACGGCGCGTTCGGAGTCGATTTCAATTCCGACGAAATGACCACCGAGCAGTTTGCAATGGCCTGCAATAAGCTGAAAGAAGAAGGTGTCGTCGGTTTTCTACCCACGATTATTACGGATTCCATTCCCGCCATGAAGGCTCGGATCGAGCGGATCGCACTTGCAGTCCGAGAAGTGCCATCGCTAAAGCCATTGGTGCGAGGAATCCATGTTGAAGGGCCGTTTCTATCGCCAGAGATCGGTTTTTATGGAACACATCCACCTGAGCATATCCAAACGGCGAATATCGACGATGCAATGCAACTGCTCGATGCTGGAGACGGAATGGTGCAGCTGGTGACACTGGCACCAGAACAAGACCCGCGTTTCGAAGTCACCGCACGATTGGCTCGAGAAAACGTACTTGTGTTTGCAGGGCATTCCAATGCAAGCTTCGAGACCCTGCGAGAAGCGATCGACAATGGTCTTGTAGGATTCACGCACCTTGGCAATGGCTGCGTGCATCAGGTAGACCGACAAGACAATATCATGCAGCGAGTGCTCGCCCTACGCGATCGGCTATTCGTAACTTTGATCGCGGACGGAATTCATTTGCCAGTCTGGTTGTTGCAATCGTGGCTAGCTGTTTTCGGCGAGCACAAATGCATCATCGTCAGCGATTCGACAAGTGCAGCAGGTATGCCGCCGGGCGAGTACTATCTCAGCGGCCAACGGATCTTCGTGGAGGAGAATCGCAGAACTCGCCACTGGAAACACCAATACTTGGCCGGCTCCGCTTCGACGTTGCGTGACATGGACTTGGTATTGCAATCTGTCGCATCCTGCCCCGACGCAGTGCGGCGGCGAATCCTGGGCGCCAACGCATTGGAATTGCTAGACAGATGATTCGTTGATGACGACGTGAACTGGCGATTGGGTGATTGCCCCAGTCTTCTCGGGCGCTCGACAGCCGACGAGAGCCCATGCGCACCAGGTTACGCGATTGAAAATAGAAGCCTGGCTCAATTGGATGGCGGCAATTTGGCCAACAGACGAATCAACCCCGCAACCGACGTCACCCCCAATTTTTTAGACAAATTGCTACGGTGGACTTCGATGGTCTTGATACTGATCGCAAGCTTCGATGCAATTTGTTTGGTAAGCAATCCTTGAGCGATCAGATGCATTACTTCTTGTTCGCGCGCTGTGAGCGTCTGAATCTTCTGCTTCAGCTCTCGCAGTTCGCTTGCGGTAGACTGGTACTCTTGATCGCGCGTAATGGCTTGGCGAATCCGATCAATCAAAATCGAATGTTCAATAGGCTTTTCTAAGAACTCAGCCGCTCCGATTCTCATCGCTTCTACGGCGGACGGAACCGAGCCACAGCCCGTTAGCACGATCACAGGCTTGGTAAAACCCTTTGCCAGCAACTGGCGATACAGCTCCAAGCCGCTCATCTCGGGCATCGCTAGATCGAGAATCAAGCAACCAGGTGCATCGTGAATCTTTGCATGCAAAAACTCAGTTGGACTGGAGAACGAAACGCAGTCCAAGCCTGCTTTTTCCAGCACAAATACTAAGCTATCACGCAAAACCCGATCGTCATCCACCAAATAAACGTACGACCTCATCTTGTGATTTGGCACGTTCGTTTCATCGCCGCTGTCATTCAACATGTTGTCGTGCATCCGTTGTGGCAACCTCCAATGAAGTACCGAACCGCCAGGAAAGAGCGCTAACGTGTGGAACTCCGAACACTAAACCCGCCTTTTCCTCTGTTGTCAGGTCAAGCAGTACTGTAACATTTTCAACAACGGAACTCATCATACACGACGCGTCTACCGACGTAATCTTTGTTAAGATTTCGCGAATTCCAATGTGCGCAAAAGTATAACTTAATCCTTCCCTATTCGTGAGTGCGCTTTGAATGCCAGAGAACAATTTCCCTCCAATTCGTTCGACGTTAGCTAGTGACCCTGATTACTTGGACTTGGTTCAAGAGTTTGTCAGCGAGATGCCGGCAAAGCAAGCAGCAATCAAGGTCTTCGTGGCCAAAGGAGACTTGCCTCAATTGCAGAGGGCAATCCATCAATTGCGAGGTGCTTGTGGCGGCTACGGCTTTCAATGCCTGACAACGGCTGCGGCTTCCATCGAGGAAAGCATCAAGGCCGGAAGCTCGCTACCAGCAATCGAAGCCAGACTCAACGAGTTCATCGCGGATTTGTCTCGCATCACTGCAGACCCCGAGTAGTCGTCGCGTCCGAACGAGCCGTCGTAGATGGCTACGTGATGGCTGCGTTATATCAACTCCTAATGGTTCGCCTTGGTCTCATGCGCCCCGTGTTGTGCTGCAGATTCCACGACTTGGCAAACGGGATGAATGATTCGCCGACCATCGGCCGAGCCATCAGATACCCTTGCCCAAATTGGCACCCCCATTTTTCAAGCATTCTGGCTTGATCATCCAGCTCGATCCCTTCGGCGATGACCGATACGTTGGTTTCCTGAGCCAAACGCAGCACGAACTCGACCAGTTTCGCGGCATAGCGATCCGTTGTGATGTTCGCGATCAAACTTCGATCGATTTTGAGCGTATCTACCGGGAATTGGTTCAAGCATGCCAACGACGAGTAGCCTGTACCGAAATCATCGATATGAATCTTGAATCCTACCTGACGCAATCGACGCATCACTTCGACTGAGAAGTCGAGATCCTGCATCATTTCCGATTCGGTGATTTCCAAATGGACTTGAGAAGGCGAGATGTGATTGGCGGCAACCACCTCGGTAACTTGTTCGAAGAAACGCGGCCGGATCAATTGCTGCCTTGCGATATTGATGTTGATCCCTTGAGGAGCCTCCAATGGGAAACATTTTTTCCATTGCGAGAACTGTTCCAAGGCCGTCTGCATACACCAAGCGCCAATTTCGTTAATCAGCCCAGTCTCTTCTGCGATGGGAATAAAGTCACTCGGAGAAACCACTCCTTGTTCGCGATGATCCCAACGAATGAGCGCTTCTACAAACTCGATCCGACCTGTCTTAAGCTGAACGATTGGCTGGTATACCAAGTGAAAATCCTTGTTGACTGTTGCAGCCCGAAGCTCTCCCTCCAGTCGCACTCTGTCTTCTAGCCGAGATCGCATGGCCTGGTCAAACAGACGAGCGCAGCCGCGGCCTGAGGATTTCGCTTCGTACAATGCGATGTCCGCATTTCGAATATGGCGATCCGCATCATCCGCTCCCAATTGGACCGTGTTATCGCACGACGCAGAAATGCCAATACTGCAACTGGAGTAGAAACTGTGCGTACCGAATGTATACCGCTCCGATAGAGCATTGATCAAATTCTCAGCGACGAACAACGCATCGGCATCCGAAACTACCCCTTCGAGCAAAACGAGGAACTCGTCTCCTCCGACACGCGCTACCGAACAAGCGTGCGTCCGGCGAAGGATGGATGGGTTGCTAGTCAATGCCTGCTGCAACCGTTTTGCCGACTCTTGAATTAATCGATCACCGATAGCATGCCCGAGGCTATCATTCACCAATTTGAATCGATCTAGATCGACAAACAGAATCGCTATTCCGCCCAGTTTTGAACCATCGCGACGAAATATCGTTCGCATCAATTGCCGATTGAATGCCATGCGATTGGGCAATTGGGTCAACGCGTCGGACTGGGCTGCAGCAGCCAAGTCTTGGATCATTCGCCGCATTTTCAGAGTAGCATGAACACGTGCTTGCAATTCGCTTTGCAAAAATGGCTTGCGAACATAGTCCACAGCGCCGTTTGAAAATGTATCGACAACCAATTGAGGATCATCGGATGCCGTAACCATGATGATCGGAATGGCGGCTAATGTCGGTTCCCCTTTCAGAAACTTGAGAACCGTCAAGCCATCGATGTCGGGCATCTGGTAGTCAAGCAAAATCAAGTCAGGCTGACGGGCCATCGCCATCGCCAACCCTTCACGGCCAGAGTAAGCGTTTAGGATCGTTGCCCCGACCGAACCCAATAACCGTTCAGCGAGTCGATGCGAATCCACGCAATCATCGATGATCAAGACCGTCGGATGATCCACTTGCAAAGTGGTATTGTTCATACAAGCCCATCACCTGGAAATGGTCACTGCATCAAGGAGCAAGAGGTGCAGTGAAGAATGCGAAACGAAAAGCGGGGCGTCCAAACATACACCATTCTTATGATCGGCTTCGTTAATTTCCGAGACATTGCATTTTCTGCACGGCAACCTCACTCCCTTCCATCTCTTCGATTCTCCATCCCACCGAACCTCTAAGAGTTTCTCTTAGAAACATGAAGTGGTAAGCCACTGTAGCCGCCGATTATTCATGGCCCACCTACGCAAGGAAGCGTGGCACTATGAGGCGATTTCCAGTGGGGGCGATTCATTTGGGGGCCTCCTCACGTCGCCACAATTCGGTGCATGAGGTTGCGTTAGGCATCGATTCCGCATGCATCTATTTGATAGCAGGAAACCTGCTCCTTGCTTTGCGATCGAGTCGAACTCCCGTCTCTCGGAGTTCCTAAGAGTTTCTCTTAGACAACAACTCTTTGCACCTGACTCAGGAACGACGAATAAGATTTATTTTGGTCACTAGGTGAAACACTTATGAAGTGTGCAATTGGACCTGCAAAAACCAGCTTAAAATCATCCGCGATTTTGCAGAGTTTTTACATCAAACTGATCATGCGTGCTAAATCGAGTCAGCAATATGCTCCCTTTTGACACGCATATTCTTAATGAATCATACGGGTTTCCCGTAGCGAAAGCACTGGATTTGAAACACCTGAAATTCAAAGGATTGCCGATAAAAAGTGTGCAAGAACGATTAGATTGCAAACCGCGATTCTCTTTAGATCTTGAGTCACCTATCACACACTCAAACCATATGTAAATGCCGATCGCCATTCGGCAAATGATATCATGGACTACTCTCTGCTCAACGACATTAGGCCTACGGTCTATCTTGTTTCTCCATCCATGGTACAGATTTCACAAGCGGAGTCTGCTGCGTCGCAATGCGATTGCGTGACCTTGGCTTATGATTCGTTAGATGGCTTTTTGCCATACTACGATGATACATCCCCGAATTGTATCGTCATGTATGTCGTGGATTCGCCCGATGTTGCGATTACTGCCATCAGCAAGCTGCTGTCACGATTCCCACTTGCCCAGGTGCTTTTGTGTGTTACGAACTGGCAAGTTTCCGATATCGTTCGAGCGGTCAAAAGCGGCGTCGCCGACGTGCTTGCCATCGAATCCGATATTGTGAGGCTGTCTAACGCGTTATTGACCTCGCTTAAAAAAGACCGATTCAATCGCAGCAAGATCCAGCTCGACATCCCTCAAACGATGATTGAGCAACTCTCGTCGGAAGAAGCGACGATATTCAGTCTCATGATACAAGGAAGAACGACCAAACAAATTGGTGCTGAGTTGGACTTGAGCGTGCGAACTATACATTATCGCAAAAAGTCTATCTTCATGAAACTCGGTGTAAGCGATCGCAATGAAGCGGTGGAGATGGTCCGCCGTTTACGTCGATCTCCGGAAAACCGACGATTACCTGAGGTTTCCAATGCTCTACAGGACATGTCCGCTTAATAAAAAAGCCGCCACAACACGCTGCGTTGGCATTTAGGAACGTTGCGAAACGCTTAATCCTAGTCGGTTCGAAACAGTCGTTTGCGTTGTAACGATTGTATCGTCGTGGATCGATCAAAAATTACGAGAATCATTTGCAGGTCTACAACTCTGACCTACTTTTTGCTGTTCCTCGTTTTGTTTGAATTCGTATCCTCCTGGATTGGGGTCATCCGCCCATGTTCACCGAAGTAGAAGACGACTTGTTTAAGTTGTCAGATTCCCTGGAAGCCTTTAACGAGCTAGAGAAGTGTACAGACCGTGCAATTCTGGCCCAACGTTCGAGCGAACGGGTTGAAATCCGATCCAAGTTGATCTTTCGCCCTTGCAATCCGAGCCAGCGACATACGTATGCGATCGAAGCAGTAACGGCAGACATCTCCAATGGTGGATGCATGGTTCTCGCCTCGCGCGCTATTTTGCCCGGCGACATCTACCATGTCGCGTTCTTCGACCAACTCGAGCGAGTCGGACCACTGTTGGCCCGATGCATGCGATGCCGGATGGTACAAGAAGATGCATTTGAGGTAGGGCTACGATTCCTGCAAGACATCCCACTTAAGGATCTATTGCGATAAATCATGCCCTCCAACACTCAGACCCGCCCCAACGCTGCTTCCGCTGCACCTGGAAAGCCACAGGCTGCGAACAAGCCGGATACGCCTGAATCGCTGTCTCAAAAGACAAGTGAAGCGATATGGAAAGTGTTCACCAGCAGCGATAGTCGCCAAGGCTTTTTAAGTCGTGTTATCACGATCCTTGGAGAGCACTTTAATTCGCCATTCGCCATTCTCACCGTTGAATCTAGCGTTGGCAATCAGCAACTCCTCCACTCCGCGTCCGACGAAGCGACCGCAGCTTGGGGAAAACGTTGCAATGGGTTGCTCCTGGATACTCGTTACCGAAACATTGCTAGCGCTAGAACCGTAGCCGCAGCTGGTTCCGATCGTACGTTTGCCATATTGAGCAGTCCGCTCTCGCTTGGCTCCGAAGGAACTGTCGGTGCTGTGTGTGTCGTCGTATCGGCGCAAGATCGAAGCACCTACGCGATTCAATTGCAAGAATTACAAGCCATCGTCGCCTATGCCGGTACCATCGGTGGCGACGTCGGCATGGCTGCCCCTCAAAAGAACACCTCTGCGAAGTCGGCCGACACGGCCGCTGCATCGCGAGCTGCTGGCTATGCATCCCTAACCGAGTTTGCGTTTGCCGTATCCAATAACCTCAAAGCAAAACTTGGCTGCGAATCCGTGAGCTTCGGCATCGTCCGAAAGCAACACGTTAAACTACTGAGCATGTCGGGGACAAGCCAGGTGGATCCTAGCTCCCTCGGCACCCAACAGCTGCAACAAGTCATGGAGGAATGTGTCGACGCAGGGGATATCTGCTCGATACAACAAGCCAAAACCGGGCCTGAAGGGCTCTCGACCGGGCACATCCTTCACAAGCAATGGCACAGCGATTCGTCGGGCGCGTCGGTGGCGTCGATTCCACTTCTCGTGGACGACAAGATTGTCGCCGTTCTAAGCTTGCGTCATACGCCGAACCAGAGCTTTACTAGTGAACAACTTGAAAAGGTTCGCGAACTAGCGACACCCTTGATCCCAGGCGCGTTGCTGCTGGACCGAGCTGATCGCAAACTGATCGAACACGCAAAATCCGCCGTCGTCGAATGGACCATCACTCAGCTATCCAATGACACTTGGACACGACGCATTGCGATTGGTACCCTCCTGGCTGGACTGTGCTTGGCTTTGGTTGGGAAGCAAACCTATCTGCTAACGTTGCCATGCAGCGTGATGCCATCGGACGAACGAGAGATTTCAGCACCGTTCGAAGGTGTCATCAAAGAAACACTGGTTCGAGCCGGCGACACCGTCGAGGCAGGACAATTACTGGCTAGGATGGACACACGGCAACTGAAACTCGATTTGAGCAAGGCCAATGCCGACTTCCATGCCGCCACCATCGAATCGATACAGGGTGCTACCGAAGGGGACTTGCAAAAGCTCGCGATCGGTAAAGCCAAGGCGGATGCAGCCAAGAGCTTGGCAAACAAAATCGAGCGTAACCTGCAGCTTTCCGAAGTCCGTGCTCCTTGCAACGGCATCATCCTTTCCGGTGACTTGGACAAGCGGATCGGTGAAAGCGTTCCGATGGGTGAATCGTTGTTGCGATTTGCTGCCGCTGATAAATGGAAGATCGTGATCGAAGCCCCTGAGTTTGCAACCGCGTTGATCGACGTAGGCCAACCAGGTACCTTTGCGACCGTCGCTCGACCAGCCGTCCCACTGAAAGTCGAAGTAGACCATCTGCGTACCCACGCGGAAATACGAGAAGGCAAGAACGTCTTTATCTCGGAAGCCGTCGTGAGCGGCGTCGCTCCTGACTGGATTCGCAGTGGAATGCAGGGAACCGCCCGCATCAACGTTGGACGCCATCCGATCTGTTGGGTTTGGGTCCACCGCATCATCGATCAAGTGCGTTTGAAACTGTGGAGGATCTAAGCCATGGCCGAGCCAAACTCTCCTCCAGCCAGCGATCTCGATGGACGGCTTGGTGACGTTCGCGCCAGCGTACGCCCCAATCTTGAAATCTCGCGACACGTCTTTTCGGGCAAACCGACTTACGTCGTCCGCGATCCCGTGACCGCGCAAACACACCGGTTCTCTTCACAAGACTACCAACTATTCATATCCGTCGATCAAACTCGCACACTGCGAGAAAGCGTACAGCAATTGATCGCACAGAAGCGAATGGATGTAGAGCAAACCGATGACTTCTATCGATTCGTA
>CAIXME010000843.1 GCA_903920425.1 uncultured Pirellula sp.
GCTGGATTACGTAAGTCCAGTTTGGTGCGTTCGAATATTTCGTCTTCTTGTTCTTCGGTAAACGAAGCTTTGAGCAATCGACCGTCCAGACTTTGTGCGGAAATTTGATCGATGATCTTGAGTTTTAGCAGCCCGAGTGCGGGAAGCGATTTTTCAGAGATATCCCAATCAGCGCTGATCGAAACATGGGCTCCGTAGAGCTTTGGAGGGGAAAAAGCTCCGTTTTCCGGATCGTCGCGTGGCTCGCGCATATTGGGCAGACTTGCAGGCGGAAACGCAATCGCTGCTTCAGCCATCCCGACTCCCATCATGGCTGGCTGTGCAAAGTTCGCAACGGCATATTGGGGGTTACTGCTGAGCATATTGGCCAGCCCAATCGAAAAAGAAGTTTGGCCACCTTCGACATCGGAATACTGTATCGAATCCTTTTTCGCGCCCAGCTTGATTAGCGATGCCTCGACCACTTCAAGATGCTTATAGAGGCGTTCGGCTGCTTTCTCATTGGTGCTTTCTTCTGCCCTGATCGGAAACTGCAACCGCATGGTGGTTGGTTTCACCGACGCCGTCACTTGGGCGGTAACCTCGAGTCCTTGCATCACGGAGTTGGCCGCGTTGCCGACAGATGGGCTTTGCTGTGCAGTCAACTGAGAACTGCTTAGCACACCACAAATTGCACAGCAAACCACGGCCAAGTTGAATATCCATTTTGATTGCATATCACGCTCGCGTTTCGTTTCGTTTTCACATCGATTTAACGTTCGTTGTCGTTCGTCATCAAGTCAAAATTGTACACGTAATCCCAGCAGAAATCACCAACCCTCGAACAAGCTATCGACGTGAATGGGTAGCATGTTCCGTCGGGCGTTGGCCCCAAACACCTTACAACCAACATCCTTGATCATCCCAGATATCCGTGGTCCATGAAATCTTTAAGTACGAGAATTGGAGCAGTAGCAACAACTGGTACTACGAACGTGTTACGCAATTAACTACACTTGTGCTTTCCTTTTCAAAGAAAGCGTAGGTCAAAACAATGTCGCGAATCCTCGTGGTTTTGGTTTTGTTGATTGGTTGCGGAACCATTCAGAAAATGTCAGCGTTTGCAATCGACTCATCAACCGACACACGCGTGGCTTTACTTTGTGCGAACGCGGGTGAGGTTAACACAAACGAAGCGTATGCGACTCCAGCGACTGAAAACAACGATTTCAAGGTAGACGATCCTGCCTTCTTTTTTAGTCCGTACAACTGGAGAATATCAAACGGGACAACAGCGGAATCAAATAATCCAGGCGCGTATTTCAAAACATGTTTCACCGGTGCTTCTTGCACGTTGCTGGTTGATACTTCGCATCAAACAGGTTTAAGTTCCGCGGAGTATCCAGCGGTTCAATGGTCCATCGACGGCCTTGCGGTAAATCGATCGCAATTGGTTGCGGGGCAGACGACGCTATCGCTCGCGAGCGGATTAAGTTCCGGTTCGCATACGATTGAATTGTACCTTTGTGGTGCGTGGTGGCTGTCCGACAGGTGGATTAACCCAATTAGCAGTATTCGTGTCACAGGATTGCGATTAGCAGAAGGCGAATCGTTATCGTCGTCGACGATCTATCCTGGCAGAATGATTGTCTACGCAGATTCAAACGGAGAAGGTTATGAATCGCTCGCGCTAGGTGTCAGTGTTGCGAATCAGGATGCTACTGTTGCTTTCCCGCTGTTGATTGCGCGAGCTTTAGAGTGCGAGGTGGGTGTAGTCAGTTTTGCAGGTCAAGGATACACACAACCTGGTGGTGGGAACGTGCCCGCGCTATCATCTGCATGGGACAAGTACAGCGATGGATCCAGTAGGTTATCAGGTGGACTGTTTAGTCCTTCACCAGACTGGATTGTTTCAACGCATGGACAGAACGATGGCGGATCACCTCAAACAACGGTTGCAAGCCTCTTGAGTGCATGGCGCACAGCGGCACCCCATGCCAAAATAGCCATTTGCAGTCCTTCTAATCTCAACCATGCCTCCAGCCTTTCGGCAGCGGTCACCGCTTTTGGGGATGCAAAGTGCAAGTGGTGCACAACAGGGGAGACGATTTATATCGTCAACGGGCAGTACGTAAACGCAAACCACCTCTCTGGGCTTCGCGGCCATCCAAGGTATGCAAGCGCACTCAGTACAGCCATAGGTTTGCAATTTCACGATTGACCGAGACGGGGCCTACGCAGTCCATTTAGCTATCTAGGCTCAAAAAGGACATGCATTGCATCGATCGTTTTGGCGGGAGACGCCACTTTTATCCACGGGAGGTAAACAGCCTCCAGCCTGTGCCCCAACAATCCACAAACCAGCCCATATTCCTTGTCCATGGTTGCCTCGAAAATCATCCGTGATCATCCGAGAAATCCGTGGTCAATGAAATTGGCGCGGAAGAAATCGGCTCAAAAGGACATGCATTGCGCCGATCCAAAACGTGATTTTGTTCGGTGCCGATCGTAAACGAAAAAACCCCGCTTTCCTCTGAATGATCAGAGAAAAGCGGGGTTTTCTATTGAGAGGCTCCGGTGGGAGTTGAACCCACGATGGCGGATTTGCAATCCGCTGCCTTAGCCACTTGGCTACGGAGCCATTTTCGATGCCAGCATTGCTACTGGCACAGCAGGAGTCTACACGATCTGGCCGACAGTGATCAACCCCTATCATTCGTTCCACGTTGTTCGACAAACGGGGTGCAAAGAATTGAGTCCGTCGCAAAAAATGGCCTCAGATTGCCTTTGTTTTTATTGCTGGAATAGATAGCAATCCACTCGGCGGGCTCAACAGAAAGCCGGCAGGGAGTGACCCGTCCGCGAGATTGAAAGTTGCCTTAATCCAGAATTCGACCGCGAAAAAGGACGAGAATTGGGAATGGAAATCCCATTCTGAAAGGGGCAGATGCTCAATCACCACCAGATGTGCGCAGGATTCTATGCCTTCGCTAGCGCGTCCGGGTGTGATCTTTGCGTTCAGGCTCGATTTTTCACACAGAGACACAGAGGCACAGAGAAGGAGAGTTGAAAGCAGAATAGAATTCTAAAAATCTCTTTGTCTTGGCGTCTCTGTGGTGAAAATTCTTGATTGTTGAATGTCACCAAGGGCGGAATCACTCGCTCACTCGTCGGGTTGTGAAAGAGCAGATCAGATTTGATGGTTCACGCGGAGACGCGGAGACGCGGAGAGGAGTTGTGATCCAAAAAATGAATTCTAAAAATCTCTGTGTCTTGGTGTCTCTGTGGTGAAAATTCTTGATTGTTGAATGTCACCACTGGCGGAATCACTCGCTCACTCGTCGGGTTGTGAAAGTGCAGATCAGATTCGATGGTTCACGCGGAGACGCGGAGACGCGGAGAGGAGTTGTGATCCAAAAAATGAATTCTTAAAATCTCTGTGTCTCGGTGTCTCTGTGGTGAAAATTCTTGATTGTTGAATGTCACCACGGGCGGAATCACTCGCTCACTCGTCAGCTTGTGATTTGAGTTACCCTGGCGGAAAGTCTATTAAATCAACAAGCCCGAATTGCGTGATTTTTTACGCCAGCGAGTCGATCAAATCTTGGCGAATCGCGTTGATCAAGAAGACCAAGTTTTTAAAGTACCGAGGCGCCAGGCGTTTCGGATCGCTGAGTGTTCGAAATAGCCATTCGAAGCCGAGTTTCTGGATGATTTTTGGAGCTCGCCTTGCCTCTCCAGCCACAAAGTCAAACGACGCTCCGAGTTGAATCGATAGTGGAACCCCGAGCTCTTCTAAGTGGTCTTCGATCCAAAACTCACCTTTGGGTTGTCCAAGCGCGACTAGCAGGACGTCTGGTTTTGCTTGCTTGATTTTGGCTATCTGACCGCGAATTTCTTCTGAGCTACTCGCGTGGAATGGAGGGCATTGAACGCCGGCAACAATCAACTGAGGGTATAGCTGCTTCAGTTGCATCGCAGCTTGTTCAGCGACCCCTTCTGATGCTCCATAAAAGTAAACACGAAACTTCTTTGCCGCACACCGTTCGGCTAGTTTGTAAATTAGATCCGCACCCGCCACACGCTCGGGTAACTTGGTTTTGCTCAGCTTGCTGCGCCACAGAATCGGCATGCCGTCGCAAAGAACCAAAGCAGCCCGCTTGGTGAATTCTGCAAGTCGAGCGTTCTGAGAGCAGAGCATCGCATAGTTGAGATTCGCCGTGACTGCATACGCAGGCTTCTTCGACTTGATCACATATTCCAGGTAATCGAGCGACTGCTCCATATTTACTGTGTGGTAATCGATTCCCCATACGTTTGCAGTGGGCAATTCGGTCCGTTTGACTGTGGTCCGTTTTGCATCGATCTTTGCCGGCGCATTGCTCGGCGGTGCAATCTTCGTTTGTGCCAGTTCGATGGGCATTTCCAATGCCGCGGGCAGATCGGACGTAACGCGATCAAGCCATTCCATGTTGGTTCCGGACTCGCGCGAGAACTGGGCTCGCAATTCCGCAAGTTCTGTTCGTTCGGTCGCTGTCGGCAATGGAGCGATTGGTCGGTACCGCTCGGTGGCGTGAGGCTCGTTCTGGCCGAGCGCCGGCGGTGTTATGGTCGCAGTCGCATTGTTGCTCGACGACATTTGCGAGGATGCCGACAGTTGCTTGTTTGGCATCGGTTTGGTCGCAACGGTGATGGGGGGGCGGTACCGTTCCGTAATTGGGACGGCAGAATTCGTTGGGGTACCGATCGATTGCGAGGAGGGATTCAGCGCATTCGGGGTGGTCGTATTCGAATGGGAATCGTTGCCACCGGCAGGGGCGCTGGAAACCGACGACGCGTCCTCTGGGGTGTTCCAAAGGTATTGCGAATTGTTATCGTCGAGGATCTTGTTGACGCGAGTTTTGGGAGCGGAGTACGGCTCGGTTGGTGGCTTGGAGGAAACTCGCGGCAAATACACAGATTCCGAGAGATCGGCGACACGAATGGGAGGTTGGTTGGAATTCGGCATGACTTGGTTGCGATTCGAGAGCAGGCAGTCGATTGGGGCAAGGCCGCGAAAAAACACGTATCCTTAGGAAACCCTAGCTCCGGCATTGGTTGCTACCGCCAGAAGCGGCTCTGCCAACCAAATCGAATCCAGAAATTGGACCGTTTGTAGGGGTTGTACTGGTAGGCGTATCCACAGACTTGAATTACCCCTTACAATGATGCATTCCTCTAATCACAGGTCATTCCAGTGACCGCTCGTTGTGGCGGCGTAGGCCGCTGGCTCATTTCAACAATACGGATATCGCATGAGCAATGCTCTCAGTTCTATCGGCAAGCGAACAGACAATCGCAATACCATTTCGCAGAGGCCCGGCCAGTTGGATTTGTCCATTGGTCAGTATTTGATCAATCGATTACAGGACTATGGAATTGCGGACTGTTTTGGAATTCCTGGCGATTACATTCTCAATTTTTACAGCATGCTGGAAAGCAGCCCCATCAATGTGGTTGGCTGCACGCGGGAAGACTGCGCCGGTTTTGCAGCGGACGCTTATGCTCGAATCCGCGGGATGGGTGCGCTTTGCGTGACTTACTGCGTGGGTGGATTGTCCGTTTGCAACAGCGTCGCTGGTGCCTTCGCGGAAAAGTCCCCCGTGGTGCTTCTATCTGGTTCGCCGGGCTTGAGCGAACGGGTCAACAATCCGCTGCTCCACCACAAAGTACGCGACTTCAGCACGCAATTGGAGGTGTTTGAAAAACTCTGCATCGCCGCGACC
>CAIXME010000844.1 GCA_903920425.1 uncultured Pirellula sp.
ACCCCAACGCGGGCCTCATATCCCCGACGGGAAAACACCGATCGCTTCTAGACGGATTGGCCAGACTGCGACAACTGCACGTCCACTAGTTGGGATGAACGTGGACAATGGTCGCTTTTCGCTCCGCCAACGCACGTGCTTTGTTCGAGGGAAAGGGTAGATTTCTGGCTTTGCAAAGCTCGCTCGCGGGTTTGCTGGCTTAGGTGCAGATGTTTGTTTCGCGTTTGCTGGCATGCCCCACCGGGATCCGTGGGATTTTCGAATAAGTGACTCAGTGGGATAAGCCGTGGCCTATTGGTGCACAGGCCTGGGCTCGGGAGCCTCTGTCTATTCACATACAGGTGTAAATCATCCACGCAATTCCGGCAAACGAGATCGCTTGACCGATGTTGAATTTCAGTTGGTAGTCTTTGGGCAAATCCAGCTTGGTCAATTTGATTTGCGTTAGTACAAATCGGATCGCTAGGTATACAAAGAGGCATACGAAATAGCCGCCTGTGACCCATTGTCTGTTCAGCGATTTGTTCGACATCAGCAAAACATACGCCGCGATCAATACTAGGAGCGGTATCATGGCGTAAGCACGTGCCCCAGAAAAACCGTCCATGAGACGCAGTTTTTGCTCTGAGTCTAGCTTTTTATACGCGGTCTCATTGAGCCAGCGACTGATGCCGATCGACGCAATAAAAATCAAAAAGCCAGAGATTTGCAACTAAGATCCACTCCCGTATGTTCGAATGCCGTTGATGCAGCAAGATGATGTATGTATCTGGCTGCGTACTTGGGTATCCAAACTCTTCCGGCGCGTTTTATCGGCGGAACGACATCGTACTTGTTCGCTTCTTGTTTCCAGCACCATCAATGGCTTCGATGAAGTAATCATACTCACCTGGCGTTAACGTCAACAACGCTTGCTGGCTCGCTGTGGTTGAGCCTACCTTTTCCGGCGTCAATCCCTTGGGGGCGACGTACACATTGTACCGTGCACCTGATGCGCTACTGGACCATTGAATACGGATGTCGTTTCCGACAGGTACAACGGAAACAGGGGTGAAGTCCTTGAGTTGACTCGTCATCCGGAAAAATCGCTTGTCGGATGCAAAGGAGTAGTTGTTACCCGTTCGCGTTGCCAACGACAGTGTATGCGGGCCGTCCGCTATCGATCCGAAGAGTTGGATAATCGCAGCATCATTGATGGAGAATGAACCATCAGATTGCACAAATTGCGATGCATCCTTCTTGGTAGTCCCATCAAGCATCACGACCAGATTTCTCGCCTCTCCAGCGATCTGCCCTGATAGAGACATGTCGTTGGTGATGCCGCGAATTCCGCCAGAACTGGTCATGTTCAACGCGCTAAACGTATCGCGTCGACTGGTAGGATCCTGATTGATGTAGTTGATGATCGAGAGAACGTCTAGCGGCGAAACCGATCCGTCTCGATCGACGTCGCAATTAAGATTGTAGGGGACACCACCCGCTTCTGTTTTGCTATTGATTCGGTTGATGATCAGGAGCACATCCAAAGGCGAAATCGAGTTGTCTCGATCGGAGTCGAGCGAGTTCAACCAGTCCTCGGTTAGCGTGGTTGTCGGCGATACGTCGATTACCTTCGCACCCTTGCCCAGTACAACTCCATTATGGATCGCCGTAACCAGGATAGTGAAACTACCTGCGGCTGAGAAACTGGCGTTGGCAAGAGTGTGTGTCAGATTGCCGTTTTCCGTCCGATCTGTCGTGCCGTCCCCATTGAAATCTACTCGATACTCGATCGCACCTGCTGGAGGTGAAGCGAGTCCAGTCAAGCTGATTTGCAATCCGAATGGAGTGGTGGATTGGATCCAGGTGGGACCGTCCAAAACGATGTTTCCTGGGAGAGGCTGCGATACAACTGGAATGTCGTTTGCAATATAGCTCACCCCTTCAACTCCTGAAGTGGTTAGGACCAAACTACCGTCCACTTCGAGAGAGTAGGTTCCTTCTAGCAGTCCGTTGGCATCGGTATACGGTCCTGAAAACTCCAATTCAGCAAACGTTTTCCCGTTGATTGTGAATCGAGAGAACGTTAGAGGAACGTCTGCTCCTCCCACGTCTGTCTTTTTCCATTTGATGGCACCGTTGGATATGTTTGTCGCTGAGTCCCAATTGACCCTCGCTGATTTGATCTGAGTACCAAGTGGAGCTCCATTCAAATCGGTGACGGACACGACTTCTGGACGGTTTCCAATCGACATTTGGAAGCTTGCAATTGGAAATGACGCACCTACGAGCTCGGCGTCTTCGATACGAACCGTGACGTCGTAGGTTGCTTTGGTCTCGTAGTCAAATATCGTGCCTGGTTTAACTCGCAATTGGTTGCCGACGACCACAAATTTGTCGGCATCGGTACCGATGAGAGCGTAGGTGTTCACGCCGAGTGCATCGTCCGTGAAACTGAGGTCCGCCAACGCTACATCCGTAGACGGTGTAGACGACTCAAGGACCAAAGCGTTTAGCTCGTCGAGTTGTATTTGCGTTGGTGGTTCGTTGACGTCTGCAATGGTGATCGAAAGAGTCGCTGTAGCATCGGGCGTCGAACCAATGGTTGGGTCGTCGACGGACACCGTCACTTGGTAGCTCGATTTTGTCTCAAAATCTAACGGAGTGCTGGATCGCAATCGGAGCTCTTGCCCCACGATCACGAACTTGTTTGCATCCGCCCCCGACAAGCTCACTGAATTGTTTCCGAGCGCATCATCGGTTACCTGAAGCGTGGCGACGCGAACGCCAGCGGCTACACTCGTCGATTCAGGCAGAGACAGTACTGGATTAACCAGTTGAAGGCCCGTCGGTGCCTCGTTGAAGTCGGAAAGCGTCAATGTGAAATTGGAGGTGACATCTGGCGTTGCACCAACGGTTGGATCATCCAGCTGCACGATGATCGAGTAGGTAGGCTTGGTTTCAAAGTCTAGCTTGTTCGCCGTTTGAAAGCGAAGCTGGCCACTGACGATAGAGAAAAAGGACGCATCTGGACCAGTGATTGATAACGTATTAGTTCCTAGTGCGTCGTCTGTGATACCAATGTTAGCTACAAAAATCGGAGTAGACGCGTTGGTCGTTTCTGGTGGTTGAGCTACGTTGGAAAACGAGATCCCGGTCGGGGCTTCGTTGACGTTGGAAACCCGTACGGTAATCGTCCGATTGGTCGACCGACTCGGAACGCCTTGATCCTTGACCGTGATCGGTACCGACCACGTTGGCTTCGTTTCAAAGTCGAGCGAGTTCGCCAATAGCGTGATCGTTCCAGTCAATGGGTCGATAGAGAACGTGCTGGTTGGTCCACCAGCAGTGATGGTGTATTGCAATGTGCCTGCGTTGCCGGCATCGGGATCTGACGCCAGAACTTTTCCAACGACGGTGCCAATTACCGAATTCTCAGGGACGGTAAATTCTTGAGCATTCACCACGGGTGGTTCGTTGATGTCGCTCGGGGTCAGCGTAACGAAACGTTTGCTGTTGGAGGGTAATTCAAAGGAGTCGGTGACTTTCACTTCTACCACGATCGGAGTTGTGGACTCAAAGTCCCACCCGCTGCCGTTGGCTACACGAACGACGCCCGTGTTCAGATCGACGGCGAACGGCCCGGCAGCGGTCAAGAATTCATAGGTTACCGATTGTCCGGGATCAGGATCGGTCGCGACAATTTGACCGACGATATCCCCGATGGTTGGATTTTCGGCGATCGTTAAATTCGTTGTTGAGATGACAGGAGGCAAGTTATCGCGGAAACCAAAGTCGGCTGACTGCAGGTGTTCCGAAAGCGTGACGGACAATCCGTAAGTCGGAGAGCCAATCGGGATTTTACCTGCAGGGCCACCGAGAGCGATGATGTTATAGGACCCCTTGGGTAACTCCTCGATGGCGAATTCGCCGAGCGAGTTCGAAACACTCGTGAACTCAGGGTACGAATAGATCAACGAATCAAAACGGCCAAAGGGGCTGGAGTTCGCAAAATTTTCGTTGGTATAGATGATCGCATACTTGATATCCGCTTGGGGCCGGGATGCAGATAGTATTGCTCGCTGCGGAGATCGCATGGGGCCTGTCTGGATTGCCTCCAACAATTGATCATTCTTGTCGTACAGCTCCATGCGTCCGTAGGAGTCTCTGAGAGTCTCCGCCCCGATGGCTTGAACGGAAACCGCGTTTGCTTCCTGATAAAACATGATCTTGAGACGGTCGCTATCGTCGAACCAATGAATCCCTTCGCTCGACAGCGAGTTCAAGTTGGCCCAAAATTGCGTTCGGACGACAAACCCGATGTTCTCATTATTCCGGTCTGCGACAGTCAAAGTTGCGTTTGGGAATCGGTTGGTAAGATCCGTCCCGTTTGCATAGTTCGTGGAGAGAATGAGTGTCGAAATGTTATCGCGGACTCCGTTTCCATTTTGGTCTGCGAATACATTCACGCCGGGCAACGGCGAATCGGCTCCGGTAATGATTCCGTCACCATTGGTGTCTGACGCAACGCTGCCTCGAACGCCGCCATTAAAGTTGTACGTTCCAACGTGATCGAGAGGTCTGCCTGAATAGACGAGCGGTCGCGGATCACCGAATGTTCCAAAGGTAAACTCGTAAAGCAGGGGAGTCGCAGAGTCTTTATCTTGAGTTGTTCCCGAGACCCAATCGTTGGCAGCCCAGCCAGTCGATGCGCCGATACGGCCAACGTACCCACTGCCATCGGTGTCAACCAAAACTGTGCCGCTTGGGTAGAAGTAGCTGGGATCCTCAGAGAACGTGATCTTGCCATAGGAACGCGATTCGCCAGCGGTGTTGTTCAATAGGCCAACAGAATCGATAACGTTCCAACTCGCTGCAGCTCCATCAAAAACTCCGTCGTCGTTTGCATCCGCATCGGAAGCAGGCACGGGCTTTTGCGCCGATTGGATCAGCATGAACGTTCCTGAGTTGAAAATAAACGCTAGCCGGTCAGACAGCGTCGACGCGTCGCTCCATCGGTTGTTGGGTAGCCCAGAAAACCCCGTTGCATTACTGATAACCGTGGTTGCATCTGGAGAGAATGAATAGGGGGTACCCGATTGTGCAAGCACGAGGAACCCATTCGCCCCATACGTCAATCCGGATAGATCGATTACGGAGTGCACATAACCTGGCCCACCGGGTACGGCTCCCCAGCCTTCGAGCAATACGAAATAAGAGCCCGTTGGCAAAGTGGTGTTTGGCGTCCCGCGAAGTTCAACGTATTGTTCGGTGTCATGATTTCCAAACAGCGGTTCAATGTGGACCTCGCTGATCACCGAGGCGAGAACTCGCCGTTCTTCTAATGCCTCAAACCCCAAGCGGCTGCGCCGATCGCTATTGGATTTAAGCCGAGACGTTTTGTTCTTTCGATTCGAGGGCTTGCTGTAAAACATCGTGGTCGCGTTATGATAAAGAAGGAATCGATTGATATGATTCTGGAGAATAGTAGATAAAGCACCGGCGGAGAGGTTCCCATCTTACTGTGCCCTACCCTCAAAAACAACGATTGTAGGGGCTTGCTCGCTCTTTCGAGGCTCACAAATCCCGAACAATCCGGGCCCCTTTTTTGAAAATAGCGGCATCCCAGAGCTGAGAATCCGCGGGGAATCCATGATGTCCTCTGTTAGGCCAGACTGTCCGCGTTTCGATTGCGATCGATTGAGGTAGCGGGAGATGTAAATCTTCGGATTGCAGAGCGTAGGGGCGATCGATTCGAACGCGATGGACGGGCGTTTGTTGTTGGCGATTCGCCGGAACTTTCACAAGTTCCGCTACGATTTGGGAGGCTGCGTCTTGGTAGCGGAAGATGTGAATCTTCCGACAGCGGAGCCTAATGGTCGATCGATTCAGACACGATGGACAG
>CAIXME010000845.1 GCA_903920425.1 uncultured Pirellula sp.
GCTATCAACCACACCGTGCAAGTTTATGTAAAGCAGCAAAGGTTTATCCACGGCCGCGGCATGGTGCAACTGAGCGACCACATCATCAAAGTCACTCCACTGGTCCCTTGTCAATTCGCTGGTTTCCGCTATCCGCTTGACCGTCATATTGTGACGATCCAACGAAGACATCACTTTTACGTTAAGCGGCTCTCGTGGATTCAAGTCCCACGGGGGGAAATAGGTACTGGACAAGATCAACAGCGGCGTGCGTGTCGGAGTCACCAGAACGTAGCGTAGAAACAAAAACGAAAAGCCCAATACACACACGGTACCCAAGACCACCAAGGCGCGCAGCTTCATCTCATACGATACGCGCAGGCGTTCGCCATTCTGCAATTCTCTCGCTTTTGCGTCGGTCTTGCTAACCACTCTGTACTGAGATCCTCACGCGTAAAACCCTCTTTCAGGAACTTGCCCCCATCCCAAACCACAGACTTTCCATCGGGCAACGGATGCAATGGGCCATTCCAACCCGGTTGACTAGCAGATTTCCGGATCATTCACAACGTCAGGTTCTAAAGGGCAAAGCTAGCATTAGGATGCACCAGTGTGAAAAACATATCTTTTCACTGAGAGGCAGCCGCGTAGCGTACCCCTGACACACCAAAAGCATCAGCCTCTCTCAAGCCATTTTCAGCTCGTCACTACCGTGCAATCATTGGACGGCATTAAGCATGCTTGCGGTACAATTCGATCTCGTAGGGACCTAAAAACATCAACAGCAGTGCGCCATCGCCCGCATAATGCCGAAACACCTCTTGTTGAAAATGGTGTTCACCTGGCCACGGGTAAGCGAAAACGAGAGCATAGTCATCGAGTTCGAGATCGTGTTGCTCGTATGCGCTAGGAATCTGATGGAATAGGGATGCGTGATTGGACTGGGATCGGGCTAGGCGTTCGCTTCCCGGCGGTAAAAAATTGCCATGCAGTATCTCTCCAGGCAGTCGATTTCTTTTTAAGAAACGTTGAGCTTGTTCAACCAAAAAGCTCTCCGCTTCAATCCCCACCGATTCCCAGCCCAATTGGGACGCAAGTCCCGTCACCACTCCGAACCCGCACCCCCACTCGCAAAATGTATTTCCGCGAGCAAGTCCGCTTGAAGTCAAGCACGATATAGCACGCCAAACATCGCGAAAATCACACGCAACGTACTGCTCGATGGGTCGCTTGTGCCACTGGTCCCAATAGGTCTGCAGAACACGATCGGCATCTTCTAAAATCAGCTCCGTCTCCGCAGGGATTACAGCGGAATCATCCCAATCGAAAGCTAACAGTTCCAACTTGGGTGATTGATTATGCGATTTGTTTCTGTTCATTTTCTCTTTGCTGGCCAACTGTGTTTCGGCATCCCCATTCCACGTTCGTCCCAAGCCGGCGACCATGGAACATCCCACCAATACGCGACAACTAAATCATATAAGACCAATCACCTCGCTGCTCTCTCGCAATAGCCCGGTTTGGACAATGCGAGCAGCGATTCTGGCCGATGAGATGGTACGCTCGCTTCATGGATGTGATCGTACTGGCCCAAATTTCGGACTCTTCACGGAAGACGTTCTCCGATCCAACGAGTTGTTCGACTCCCGTATTCGCCAGCGTTTGAGCCATCACCGATCGGATACCTGAGAGGAGGACAACGATATTACGCTCATGCAGCTTCTCTATGAATCTTGTCAAAACGTCCATGCAAACAGCATCGGGATTGTTTACTCGTTTCAATCGCAGAACAACCACTTTCAGTGTTTCTGGAATGGACTCTCGAACCGCGTCGAACTGCCGTTCCAACTCAGGCGCACAACCGAAAAACATTTCCCCCTCGATGTTGTAAACTCGCAAAAAGGAACATGGCATGTCAGACGAAACCACTTCTCTGATGACACGATCACTCGTTACGGTGAGTTCGCTCATCTTGATTTGAGCAGCTCGAGGAACGTAAAACGCAAAGGAGAGAAACACTCCGATCAAGATGCAAAACTCGACCGATACCAAGATCGCCGATAGAGCCGTGCAAAGCAGTATCCAACGATCAAACTTGGTAGCCTTCAGATAGTATCGCAGCGTTTTCAAATCATTCATCCGGGTGGCTGTCAGTATCAGAACGCCGGCCAAGGCGGCTTTCGGAATGTATTGGGCTAGCGGAGCTAAAGCAAAGACCGTTGCAGCAACCCCAACGGCGCTGATAACCCCAGACCATTGCGTCGCAGCACCCGCCGTGTGATTGATATACGAACGGGTCAATGAGCCGGAGCCGGGAAAGCACCGAAAGAAACTGCCCGCCATATTGGCTAGCCCCTCACTGAGGCACTGCTGATTCATATCCAGTTTCTGACCTGTCTTGGTCGCGATCGACTTGGCCATCGCCATGGCCTCCAGCAGACCCAAGAACGCGATCGCTGCGGCGCTGCTGGACAAATTCCTCGCCAGCGTCCACTCCATCTCAGGCAACTGAAAGCCAGGCAAACTCCTTGGTATCGATTGCTGCAACTTGATTCCGGACTCGAGATTGGGATCCCAGAAGGCTACTACTGAGGCAGAAAAAGCGATGGCAAGCAGCAGTTCCGGCAAACCTATCCTGAACCATTTGTTGACGCATCGGAAGAATATCGCGGCCAAAATGGTCAGCAACGCAACCCCGGCCGTTGGCCAATGCACTGACCCGCCACCCGACATGCTGCTCCAAAATCGCACCAAGAAGTGATCGTGCTCCGACCCCTGAGCTTTGAGACCAAGCACATTTTTCAATTGATCCATCAACAACAAAACCGACGCCCCCAGCGTAAATCCGACGATCACAGAATGCGATATGAATCGACTGAGATCACCAAATCGCAACAATGCAATCGATGTTTGTATCAACCCGATGAGAAAGGCCATCATGATCGCTGCGGTGACCCTCTGCTCCTCTGGCACTACCGCTAACGCACTCAGCATGGCTATCGATATGGCGTTGGTAGGTCCATTGATCAATTGCTTGGACGAATCCAGCAACGACCCGACTGTCGTCATGATGATCGCGGTGTATAACCCCATTTCCACCGGCATATGAAAGATGCTGGCGTACGCCATCGCTTGGGGAACCGCCACAGCAGCTACTGTTAGCCCCGCAAAGACATCTTTTCGCAGGTACTCCAACGAATAGGTTCGCAACGAGTCCAAGGCAGGTACGTAACGAAAAATAGCGTTTTTTAAGGACGGTTGCATCGAAATAGGAGTTGGCTTTTGAACTAGCGGGCAAGTATGGAATTCGTTTGAGAGGAGCTAGGCTCTGGCCACTGCATTGTAAACCATTTACACAATATGGGATTCCAAAGAGCCCCATGTTCATCAACCTCGCGCCATCATTTCGATCTCGGTGTAGTAAATCGGATTTGGCAATGCAACTTGAAGCTTTCGATATCTCCAAGCATCCAGACCTGGATTCTCCTAATTGCTGTTTCTTTGAATCCCATGTACCAACGAATTCCCCCAAACAAGTCTCGCTACGGCATACCATAGAGCCGCCACGCGGACGGTTTGGCACGCGATTTGTATTGTAGTTGTATCGCACGCGTAAATTACAAAATTCATGCAATCCAAATCGCGTCGCTGGTTGCATTGTGCGGGTTTTGGTTTGAAGGAACATCAGAATGAACATGCGAACAATTAAGGGCTTGGGTATAGCCGCGGTCGCTTTCGCTGCAACCACATCACTGGTAGGCACTGCGATGGCAGACCACAACAATCACGGCTCGAGATACGGAAGCCATTACAACGGCAACCGCTGCGCGCCCAATCATGGCTACCCTAACTCAGGGCACCACTACGGATATCGTCCCCCCGTCACGCTCTATCCAAACTATGGCTACGGCAATTACGGCTACTCAAGCAATTACGGTGGCTACAACGGTACCGGGTACACACAGCCAGCTTGGGGCGGCGGCTACGGCATGGGCTCGTTCCCTCGAGGCGGATCCTATGGCGGAAACGGTGCATTCCCTCGCGGTGGATCCTACGGCGGCGGAGGCTTCTCGCTATACATCGGACGCTAGACAACATAGCGATCGCAGTGCAAAGTGAACGCTGCCGAACGAAGCAGTTCAACAGATCGATCGCAACCGAGCGCGCCAGTTTTCAATTGGCGCGCCGTTGCTCTCTCAGTACTGGTCCCGATCAGTCGGTGCTTTTCCTACTCGCTTGCCGTTGCTTGCTTCTCGCCCAGCCCGTATGACGGTGCCGTTTTGCATGCACCTTGTCATCTTGTCTTGCGATTTCGAGCAAGAGCAACATCGTTTTGAACCCGAGAACAAGCTTTGATGGGACGATGTTGGCAACGACAGGCTTACAGCCCAGCTACCACATGACCAGCACTGGACATGATGATGGTCTTAGCTTTGAGACTTGATACCGCATGCCCGTTCGGCGCGCGTGAGAACATCACTTGCTCGTTCGCGCGCTTTGAGGGCGCCGAGCCGGAGGATTTCACGGACCTTCTCGGGGTTGCTCTCTAACTCCAAACGTCGTTTTCGCGACGGCTCCAAATACACATCGGCTGCGTCCGCCAAACGCTTTTTGATGTCTCCGTATCCGAACCCACCTTTGAGGTAAATTGCCCTGACTTCTTCAATCTGTTCTTGGGTGGCAAACAGCCGGAGCAACTGAAAGAGGTGGTCCGTCTCAGGATCCTTCGCATCCTCCATCGGGCGAGAGTCTGTACTGATCCTCATTATCTTCTTGCGAAGCTCCTTGGGATCACCAAAGAGTGCTAACGTGTTGTTGTAACTCTTGCTCATCTTCTCGCCGTCCGTGCCAGGCACCTTGGCCGCACCAGGCACAATCTTGGCCTCAGGCATCGTGAACACTTCGCCAAAGTGGGCGTTGAAACTCCGCGCAAGATCGCGACAGACCTCGATGTGCTGAACTTGGTCCTCGCCAACTGGTACCCAATTGGAATCGTACGCGAGAATATCTGCGGCCATCAGAATGGGATAGGTAAACAAGCCAACATCGGCCCGAAGTCCCTTTGCCGTTTTATCTTTATATGCGTGGCAACGCTCAAGCAGCCCCAGGGGGGCGCCGGTCATGAGCAGCCAACACAACTGCGATACCTCGGGTACATCCGACTGAACGAACAACGTAGCTTTTTCGGGATTGAGCCCGAGCGCTAGCAGATCGAGCGCCGCATCGTAAACGTACCCTCGCAGAACATCGGGCTCGCGAATCGTCGTCAACGCATGCAAATCTGCGATGAAGTAATACCCATCGTGCGCTTCTTGGAAATCGATGTATTGCTTGATCGCTCCAAAATAGTTTCCCCAATGAAATCTCCCTGTAGGCTGAATGCCACTCAATACTCGCATCGTTTACATCTATTCCACGTGAAAAATTCGACAACCCACAACGGGGACCTACGTCTTTAGTGTTCCCACAATCTCGCGCACCGAGTTGGCATGCAGCGCATTCAGTGCAGAGGGCAACCCCCGGATGATCTTGATACTTGCCAGCGGATCGTAGTAATTGGCCGTCCCAATCTGAACAGCCGACGCACCTGCCACTAGGAATTCCATACAGTCGTCCAGGTTCGCGATTCCACCAACTCCGATAACAGGAACCCCCACCTGCGAAGCAACTTGATAGACACAACGCAACGCGATCGGTTTGATTGCAGGACCGCTCAAACCACCTACTACATTTCCAAGAAGTGGCTTTCGTTTCTTCCAATCGACGGCCATCCCGAGCACCGTGTTGATGCAAGTCACCGCATCGGTTCCAGCGTCGCGAGCGGCTTTAGCGACATCGACGATGCGTGTAACGTTCGGTGTGAGTTTCGTGATGATGGGGCAATCCAGTACCTTTCGGACGCTCGCCACCACATCATGACAAAGCTTGGGATCGGTTCCAAAGTCGACGCCCCCGGACACATTTGGGCATGAAACGTTTAGCTCCACCGCATGCACGCCGCGAGCTTCGTTCAGCCTGTCTGCCAGCGCAACGAAATCGTCATGGGACTTGCCTGCTATGCTAACGATGATGTCCGCACCTGTTTGTTGCAAGTACGGCCAATGGTTCGCAAGAAAGTAATCGATGCCATCGTTATCCAATCCGATCGCATTGAGCAGACCTGCGCTCGTTTCAACTGTTCGCCAAGGGGCATTGCCTGGCCGTGGGTTTTGCGTGATCGTCTTAGGGAGAATCCCACCCAATTCAGGCAACGAAACGACACCAGCCATCTCGCGCGCATAACCAAAGGTTCCTGACGCCACGAGGACGGGATTTTTTAGCTTAAGCCTCCCCAGCTGAACCGAGAGGTCTATGGGCCGTTCCAATGCTAGTGGAGTCGGGGGAGCCGACTCGAAAGAAGAATCGATCATCCAGGATGCGAACCCTTGCCGAGTCGCCTTGCAATCGCTTCGGCTGGCAATTGTATCACCGTTGCATTGGCCATCGTGTCTGTTGAAAGGATATCGAGCGAGTCCTCGTTTTCCTCTGGCGCTTCGTATTGCACCAGGTACGCACCCACTTGCAAATAGTTTTCATGGAATATGGGTGGCCAGAAATCTTCAGCACGGTGTGCGAGCGTGCGAGCCAACAAACGAGTTGCCCGCCCTGAGAACCCGCTCAAAACCATTTCCAACCGTCCAAGGGACTCGCGGAAAATATAAAACACCAACGCCGCATCGCGACCAGGTGTTGCACCGCCCGCAAACGCCCAACTGCCATCCGCAGTTTCGTAATACAAACCTGGTTCGGCCGCTTTCTCGGTCTTGCTCAATTGCATGCCTGCGGAACAAGCTGGTGGGTGTGGATCGTGCTCGCGGTAGCGTAAAAAGAATGGACATGCACGTTCCGATGCTTTGGCTACATCGTCTTGCGACACGAACGGATCACAACCGAACGCATTGGCCAACACCAATTCCACCGTCGGATTGCTCTTTACCGAACCCAGACATACCATGGCCTTGTCGCCACCCATTTCAGAGAAGTCATCGTAAACCCCTTGGGCTCGCGATTGAACTTGCTCGGCACTCATGGTGCCCGGACTCCAAACCAACGTTTGACGCAAATGTTCGATGTGGGGGACTTCTTTTCCCATCCCCTTCTTTGCCGAAATAGCCTTGGCTGTACCACCCAGCGTGGAAACGCCATTGAGTACCTCCCCTGCAAGCACGCTATCGGATGCGACAATCCATGCGGTGTCAGCAGACTCATCGTCGGGCGGCCGGCGGACTCCAACGCAGATCTCAAGCCGTGAACGACGAGCCAACATTTCCCAAAAGTTCTCAGGAGTGATCGCAAACAACGCGCCTGGCAATTCCTCAGCTCGAGCATATCCGTGCTCGATCAAGTAATCGCAAAGACGCGACAGAGCTTCGATCGGAATATACTTGGCCTCGTTCTTGAGCAACGCCGCAACTTGATGGCGATCCAAGCCCGTATATTCCACGATTGCCTTGATCGTCCCAGGTCGTTTGCGGCGATCAGGCGTATGTCCAAGCAGTTCTGCAAGTCGAAAAGCGTAACGCATCTTGTTTTTGCTTTACTTCCTAGCGGGCCCCCGACATCCAAAAATCGTTTTGGGATCAGGGCGCCTTCGCGTTTGTCAGTCACGAGTAATTCAATAAGAGGATGCCTGCTCTCCGCCGCCGATGCAGAGTCAAGCAACCGTAAGCCTTCTAAAATACCAAAAAACCCTTAACCGCCGATCCACCTTGCGTAAATTTTTCTCGCTTCGTCCGGGTTTTCTGTTCCTTGAATCACAGCCCTGCCATCCTCGAACACAGTTACCACGTACGGTGGGAAATGGAAACGGACCAGAAATGGCGATTCAAAGACTTTCCCTAGCGTTCGAAGCCTTTCGGCCAACGCAGCCAAGCCAATTCGCTCGCGGCCCGACGACTGAATCTGAACCGCTCCCCTGCCGCATAAAACGCGAGCTTGAGACCCAATCGCTCCCTCCAAAAATTCGTAATTCTCAGCACCGCAGGCTCGGCACATGGCGGTTTTTGGCACCCGTATCTTCCGAACTGCACCTTCCCACAAATCGAAAGAGCTCAAGGTCCCATCCCCAGCGCGATCGCTTTTAAGCAATATCTTGACCGCCTCCATCGCTTGCCAACACGCAACGACACCAACAGCAGGACCGAGCACTCCAGCTGAGTCACATGTCTGCATATGCTCGATCGGCGGAGGCTCCGGCAACAAACACCGAAAACATGCGGTTCGTCCAGGAACAAAGGCCATGCTTTGGCCAACGACTCCCACAATGCCGCCATGAACCCAGGGCACTCCCGTCTTCCATGCTACATCATTGATCAAGTATCTCGCTTCGAAATTGTCGGTGCCATCCACAATGCAATCTACGTCAGACAACCATTGCAGCGCATTTTCAAAGCGTACATCCTCAACAACGGAATCCATGCACACGTCTGGATTGATTTCTGACAAATGGGACTTGGCCGCTACCGCCTTGGGTCGCACCAACTCTGCATCCGCCGTGGTGTACAAAGCTTGACGCGGCAAATTGTCTAACTCGACCCAATCACGATCGATCAGACGCAGGTAACCAACACCCATCCTGCACAACCGTTCTGCAATCAGCGATCCGAGCGCCCCCATGCCGCATATCGCGACTCTCGCATTGGCTAATTGCAGCTGCCCCTTTTCTCCAACCCCCGCATACGCTTTCTGCCGACGATATCGGTCCACCAACGTGCCATCCATTCCCATTACGGGTTCACTTGCAAACCAAAACGCAAACAAGCCGAGTCGCCAAACTCTAACGACAAACTCGCGTTGCTCACCAATTTCAAAACACTCATCAAGACGTCAATCTCTTTCTCAGCTTCCTCCTTGCTGTGCCCCTTCTCCATCATATTCTGGGAGACCAATTGCTTGCGGTTGAGTTCAAGCACCTTGCTCAACAAGGACACGTCCATCTTTGCAAAGGTGTTGGTCGTCGCATTGCCTGCCGGCAATGCATTCGTTGCAACGACCGACGATGCAGGATCGTTCTTTACAACAGCACCTTTCGCAGCAACGATTTTTTTGACGAGGGCAGCTGTACTCGAAACGTAAACCTGGTTACCGTCGAAACCTAACGTAGGGGCAAAGTTGAATTGGATAGGTAGCCCATTTTCATATTTGCGATCGCTCTCTTGTAGATACGACGCGGTATAAATCTGGAGACCATCGACCATCTCCGAATCGAGATCAAGCTGCGGCTGACCTTCCATGGCACCCGCAACATTCAGAAAACCGATAAAGCTCTGAAACGTTCGCTTTAACTCGCGCCGCATCTCGGGGTCTTTTAGCGTTGCAATGAGCCCAAACGAAGGCAATTGGATCGCAGGCACAGCCCCCTCAGAAAACTCTTGCTCCATCGCCACAATCTGAACCTGTGGCTCGATAGCACCTAAAATGTCCGTGCCGAAATCCTTTCCCGAAAACAACGTTGTCAGTGTGTTGTCGGCCTGTGCCAATTGATCGTTTACCTTCTCATCAAACAAATCCCCCGCTCGATTCCACAGCTCAGACAAATCTCGATAAGCGCTAACCGATGCCAAAAGACCTGCTACCTTTGGTGCTGCAGGAGCCGAGCCCTTCGCGTCTTTGCCCACAAAGAAAGAATGCTTGGCCTGCGTCCATGCCGAATCAAAGGGGACCGAAAGGGCCAGCTGAACACCCTGCTCGCCCAAATGCAACGTACCCTGTGCGCTTCCAGCGTTTTGCAGGGTCACAAGCAACCCGCCCAGTATGAGTTCCGCACCAAAGTCTTGCTGGCGGTTGTCAAGCAACTCCTTTGCCACCCCCGCAGAACGCATCGCATCTAAATCGATAAATCCAGATGCCATCGACATCTTCGGTTCACTAGATGCAACGCCAGCTTCTGCAGATACAGATGCGACGTACAACGGATTGCCGAGCAAAGAATCCTGCATGGCGTCTACATGGCGATCGATGATGCTTTTGGCCAGTTCCTTTTTGTTGGTAACCATGAGAACCAATCCGATTCTCGCCACAATCGCATTCTGAAATTCATACCCCCGCACTCCCCGATACGAAGCTTCCTTTATCGGGTCGGGCAAGCTCTTTCCTTTTGCGTCAGAACGAGCCAAAGCAACCAACTTGTTCAAGTACTCTTCCGCCCACTCCGAGCTCTCCGTACTTGCCAATACCACCGCACCTTGGGTCTCTTTGTCTACCGCAAAGCATACCCCTCCGACCGTCAGGTTTTTCACCAACGACTCAAGCTTGTCCCCCAGAGCAAACTCGAAAAGCGTGATACCACCACGCATCTTCATGACTTCTGGTGACCGCCAAATTCGCTTGAATGCATCGGAACTCTTTACCGTATTGAAGAGCGGATGCTCTATCAAACGAGCCATAGGCTCAACGTGCAAATAAGCGATCGTCGTTCCTGGCAATAACTTCTGAGGCTGAACTTCTTCCTCAACAGCGACCGCGTCGAACGGTGCCAGGAATGCAGCAAACGCAAATACCGACCACAATCTCAATTGCATCATCGCGCTGTACCAATAAAAAAGGCCGCGAGTTTTTTTTAAAAACCACGGCCTGGATTGTACTCGAATCGGACTCGACTAGGTCGAAATCCCTTCGTGAATTAGCGAGGAGGGAGGATTGGGCTTACAACCGAAGCGTCGTTGTTGTTATCGGTCGCAATGATGGTTGCAGCAGCGATCAATCCGCCGATGCCAGCCAATCCGCCGATACCGATGCCACCACTGCTTGCACCGATTCCACCACCACCACCGCCGCCCATCGGAGCCCCACCAAAACCAGCGCCCATTCCAGGTGCTGCTGTCGGTGCTGCTGCCAACTCTTGGTTATCAGCGATCACTTCTTCTGGGCTGTTCTTTGAAGAGACCGACTGACCCAATTCGATATTCAATGACGATGCGTTCGCCATGGCGCTTACCAAGTACTCACTGCCACGCTTCACTGCTGCGACTCCAGGAGTCACTGCACAGAAACCAGTGGCCGCAACGCCTTGCGATCCAACTGCAACCAAACCGTAGCAGCCTGGGGTCATTCCGGTTACTGCAAAACGGCCATCGCGAGCAACCTTCGCACGCTTGATCTCTTTACCGTCCTTGGTCACAAAAACCATCATCGAGGACATGTCTAGCCGCTCGCTAGCTTTCCCAAGAACGCCGCTCAATGTTCCATCAACGGACAGAGCGATTTGATGGTTGCCAGAGAACTGACGGTTCAATCCCAACCAATCTTGAGCAGGTGCCGAAACGAACGACTGCTTGGCAACTGGCTGGCTTGCGAGGATCTCAGCAACTCGCCCACCTTCAGTCGACATCACGCGAACTTCTAACGAGTTCGGCAAGTTCTTTCCGTTTACTTCGTCCAGAACGATCAATCCAAAAATGGAGATCAAATTGGCGCTTTCGGCAACCAAGGTGTATCGACCTGGTCGAACCTTTTCCAACAAGAAGTTGCCATCGATATCGGTATCATCCACCGCAACGACAACACTGTCTTGTACGAGCGAAACTCGCATCTTTTGCAGCGAAACGGTGTCTTGCCCAAGCAAGGCAACGACCGAACCTCGAACGTATTGATCCTTGGCTACATGGATCCACTGATTCAAAAACAGCGAATTGACTTGAGGAGAGATGCTCACATCCTCAACAACACCTGCCTGAATCACGTCCGCTTTGTTAACGATAATGGACTCTGGTGCACTCTGTCCCAAAGCTAGCCCAGGAATCGAAACTGCCGATAAAAAGAGTGCCTGGCAAAGTGTTGAATTTCGAAGTCTGTATTTCATGATGTGTTCCCGGTTGGATTTGCTTTCCGTACGTAGCCTCGATGGTAATCGGCAAATGCAGAAAAGCAAGCCAATTCGGCACAGTCGATCGGAAATTACCTACCTCCACTTGTCCAAGAACTCAGGGAGAGGGTATTCCACAACGGTTAGCGGTTTCCGGCGCTCCGAGCGTATAGCCCAAAGCCTGTCGTAGCCACGGTTTACCAACTTCTCCCTCGCCCGGACGAACTCGCCGTCCAACTCCAGCTTGGAAAAAGCCCCGTCGACTTCCACTGTTGGATCAAAGCGGCTGTCAGAAATGAATTGGGAAAATGCCGGTGCGCAGCGCAAATGGCACTCTGGACTCAAATGCAACGTTTCCGGATCAATTTCCCCAATGACGTACCGCAGATACAGTTCGCTATCGGTGATCGATTCCACTTCCTCGCCGCAAATACGACAGAGGTATCCCTGGTCACAACGCGCCATGCGAACTTACAAGCCTAACACATCGAACATGTTGTATTGCTTGGCCGATTTGCCAACCAAATACTTTGCCGCCGCGATAGCACCTGTTGCATAACAATCCCGATTGGATGCCCCCACTCGCAACTCGATCGTTTCCCCCATCATTCCAAAAACAATGGTGTGCTGACCTGCATCATCCCCCACCCGAACAGCGTGGTAGCCAATCTCGCCATGAGGACGCTTACCAACGAAGCCCTCGCGGCCATGGACGTGATTTTCAATCCCCATCTGCTGAGCAACGATCTGCCCGAACTTCAACGCCGTCCCGCTCGGGCTATCTTCTTTGAATCGATGGTGGCGTTCGATAATCTCGACGTCAGCACCGCCAGGCACGTCGCGCAGCGCTCGCGCCGCTTGCTCTACCAGCTTCATCGTCAAGTTAACCGCTACGCTCATATTAGGCGCATAGCAAATCGGTATCTTCTTGGATGCAAGCGCGATACGTCCAATCTGCTCAGCGGTGAGCCCCGTCGACGCAATCACCAGTGGAATGCCCCGGGACTCACAATGTTCAATCGCACTCTGACTCCCTTCAGGTGAAGAAAAATCAATCACCGCGTCAACTTGCTCTGGCCACTGACTGCTCAACGCAACTCCGATCGGCGAGATCCCAGCCAACGTTCCAGCATCTTGCCCCAAATCCTTGGAAGCAGGCCGAACGATGGCACCAACAATACGGACCGATGGATCCGCATGCCCCAACGCAACCAAACGCTTCCCGTTTCTACCAGATGCACCGTGGATTACTAAACGAATTGGAGAGGACATGCTGTTAGGTCTCAATGGCCGCGGAAACGAAAGAATGGCAAAGCGTGGATTTAACCCTGCTCGCTCAACGACTGCAAGGCCTCCAGCACCTGGGCATCATGTCCGTCGACACTGACCTTCTTCCAGACCTTTACAATCTTGCCTTCACCGTCAATCAGATAAGTGCTTCGTTGCACCCCCATGCTTTTCTTGCCATACATGTTCTTTTCTCGCCATGCTCCGTACGCTTCTGCCAACGCATGCTCAGGGTCCGCCAGCAATGGGAAATTCAACGAATATTTGTCGCGAAACTTGACGTGAGACGGCACATCGTCGGGACTAACTCCCAACACGACAGCTCCTAATTCTTGTAGCTGAACACTTGCATCGCGGAACGCACAGGCTTCCTTGGTACATCCAGGTGTGTCATCCTTTGGATAGAAATACAACACCACTGGCTTGCCTCGGAAATCGCTTAGCTTGACCTTCTTATTCGCATCCGAACTCAACGTGAATGCTGGTGCTTTCGTTCCTGGTTCTAGCCACTCGCTCATGTCTGGACCTCTAGTAATAAA
>CAIXME010000846.1 GCA_903920425.1 uncultured Pirellula sp.
CACGGCGAACCAAGAGTTGATCGATACCGCTGCGCGCGTACCGAAAGTCAGGACAAAATCAACGGTCGCTAACGCCCCCGCTCCTAAACGTACGCCGCGGCGGCCCAAACACGCGAAAGTCGAAATCAAGGAGGAAATCGACCCTGCCGAAAAGCTGCGACGCCGCGAAGAACAGATCAACGAAGCGACCGTCACGGCGCAAAACCAACCACCGACACCCAAACGGGACGCGATAGCTCGCGAACTGCTGCAAGGTATTCTGGACCTGGAATCTTTTCGCGCGACGACGACACAATGGGCGTCGAGACAGAGTATCTGCTGGGAGGGAGCATGGCTTGGCAGCGTTGCACCTTTGGCGGCAGCAACGGTTCTGAAATTCCAACGTCCCATGTTGGTTGTCCTCGCACAGCATCAAGATGCAGAGACCGTAGCGCGCGACCTCGACTTCTTCCTGGATCGGAATTGCGACGTATTCCCTCCATCTTCGGACGATGTAGAAGAAGACTTGTTGCAACAGCAAGAAGTGATCCAGCGTCTCCAAGTTCTATCTCGCCTGGATGCAGCCCAGGCTCAGAAGAAACCGACCGCCAAAAAAACGGGAGACATCGCCGATGTCCCCGTCATAGTCACCACGATCCCTGCATTGATGCACCGGGTCCCGAGCCCTCAGCAATTGCGTCAAGACCGCCGCACTATCCAAGTCGGGCAAAAAATCGACCTGCAGGATCTAAAGAAGTGGCTATCCTCCAGCGGCTACCGAACGACCACCAGCGTGCAGCTTGCGGGTGAGTTTACAGCGAGAGGAGGGATCCTCGACGTCTTTCCTCCCGATTGCGGCGAGCCCAGGCGCATCGAGTTGTTCGACGATGAAGTCGAATCGATTCGCAGCTTTGACTCGGTCACACAGCGTTCACTCAATCGCATGGACAGAGTCGACTTGATCGCAGCCAACGAAGCGATCAAAGAGGAAGCGTCTCTACTGGACTACCTTTCGCCTGACACCATGGTTTTGATGAGCGAGCCCATCGCAGCCATGCATAACGCACAAGCATTCATCGGCCGCGTCCCCTTCCCCGAAAGGTTTCGCGATCCGAACGAACTTTATACGCAACTCGTGCAATTCGCTTTCGCGCAGATCACCCAGCTCGCGGGCGAGGGATTCCTAGGCGAACTCGTTCGGGTCCCTATTGGAGATGTCCAGCGCATTGGCGGAGAACTGGAAAATCTAGCAAAGGATATCGACCAAGCAGTCGGCCCAAAGCGAACGGCGTTGATTGTGTGCATCAACGAAGGTGAGCTGAGCCGCATTCATGACTTGATGCAGAGCAGTATAGCATTCCAAGAGCAACGGGTTCATGTAGAGATTGGGCTGCTCAGCTGCGGCTTTGAACTGGCTCCGGCTGGACCATTTGTTTTGACCGTAAACCAGTTGCTCAAGCGTTCTACGCTGAGGCGATCGTCCCGCAAATTGGCTTCTCGCGCTATCGATAGCTTCCTCGATTTGCGTGAAGGAGATCTCGTCGTGCACCTTTCGCACGGTATCGGCATTTATCGCGGAATGGAACTGATCGAAAAGCAAGGACAAAAGTACGAACACCTCACGATTGAGTTCGATGGAGGAACGAAGCTCTTTGTCCCAAGTAGCAAAATCGATCTAGTTCAGCGTTATGTTGGGGCGACCAAATCGCGTCCCAAGCTTGCCAAGATCGGTAGCCAGGCTTGGGTTCGTCAAAAAAAGGCTGCGGAAAAGGCCGTTATCGACATGGCTTCCGATCTCCTGGAACTCCAGGCACAGAGAAAGAGCCTTACCGGGATTCAGTTCAAACCCGACTCGGTCTGGCAAAGCCAATTCGATACGTCGTTTCCGTATGAGGAAACACCCGACCAGCTAACTGCAATCGCTGCAACCAAAAAAGACATGATGACCGCGCGACCGATGGAGCGACTCATCTGCGGTGACGTTGGGTTCGGAAAAACAGAAGTGGCCATGCGAGCTGCGTTCAAGGCTGTCGAGAGCGGCTACCAAGTTGCTGTCCTCGTACCAACCACCGTTCTCGCCGAACAACACTACAAGACCTTCAAAAAGCGGATGGCGGAGTTCCCATTCGAAATCGCCAAGCTCAGCCGATTCGAAACCGCGCAAGAGCAAAAGGAAACGGTCCGTCGGTTAGCTCACGGCCAAGTCGACATCGTCATCGGCACGCACCGTCTCGCCTCCACCGACGTTCAGTTCTTTAATCTAGGCCTTTTGATTATCGACGAAGAACAAAAATTTGGAGTCGAGCTGAAAGAGCGAATCAAAAAGTCCACTGCCATGGTGGATATCCTGACTCTTTCGGCAACACCGATACCGCGCACACTGCATATGTCGCTGCTCGGAGTACGGGACATTTCGAATTTGGAAACTCCACCTGAGGAACGGATGGCGGTCGAAACGCGTGTCGTTCGATTCGACGACGCATTGGTGCGAAACGCGATTTTGCGAGAACTGAACCGCGATGGACAAGTATATTTCGTGCATAACCGCATCGAAGATATGCACTCCATTGCAGCGAGACTGCAGCGCATCGTACCCGAAGCTCGGATTTTGATCGGACACGGACAAATGCCCGAAGGGGCACTTGAAGAAGTGATGGTCGATTTCATCGAACATCGTGCCGACATCCTGCTGGCGACGACGATCATTGAAAGCGGACTCGATATCCCCAACGCGAACACGATTTTTATCGATGAAGCGAACCGGTACGGTCTTTCAGAATTGCATCAGCTGCGAGGGCGCGTCGGCCGCTACAAACATCAAGCGCACTGCTATTTGCTAGTGGACCGCAATCGCCAACTCAATCCCGACGCTGCTCGGCGTTTGCACGCTATCGAAGAGTACTCACAACTCGGTGCCGGATTCGGTATCGCAATGCGGGATCTGGAAATCCGCGGCGCCGGTAATCTTCTTGGAACCCAACAAAGTGGACACATTGCAACTGTTGGTTATGAGCTCTATTGTCAACTCCTCGAAGGCGCCGTGCGACAGCTGACACGCCAACCTCCGAAGCTCAATATCGATGTTGAAATCAACTTGCCCGTCGAAGCATTTATCCCGAACGATTACATTCCTGAAATGCGACATAAGATCGATATCTATCGCAGACTGAGCCGGCTGCAAGATATCCACTCGATCGGTGAAATTCGACAGGAGCTGGCCGATCGCTTTGGGCCGCCTCCGAAGATTGTAGAACGATTGCTGGACGTTGCCGAGTTGCGAATGGATGCCACGCTATGGTCCATCCGCTACGTTGGAATCGAAGACAGCTATCTGGCCTTTACCTTCACCGATCCACGCAGGATTGAGCAACTGGCTCGAAAGCATAACGGAACGTTGCGCATCATCGATTCACAACATGCGTACTGGCCTCTTCGGCCACCCGAGACAGGCCCTAAAAATCCGAAGAAAGTACCGGTGTCGGATGCTGAAATAGTCGCGAAAACGAACTTGCTCGCGGTTCTGCGGACCGTTTTGAGCAACTCCTAGCTTAACCACGAAAAAAGTTCCAACGCGCAGGAAACGTGTATTCTGAGACGAACGAGGTTCATACAATAGTGCGGTCGAGCGCAAAGCAAAACGGCTCTAACCAATTCGTGAAAGCGATATTTCAATCAGGAGAGTTGCGATGAGCAGTTCTTATTCGCAGAATGACGTCAACGCATTAAAAGGGATCGTTACAGAACTCGAAACCGAAGTATCGCGACTGGAGCGAGAGAATGCGCAGTTGAAAAACGCGCAAAAACACACGCGCCCAAATCGTCATGCTCGTAGCGTTAGAATTCGATCCTCACGAACGGTTTGGGGGTTGCCTCTTTACGATATCGCTCTCGGCCCAGATCTTGAACGAGGCGAATCGCGAGGAGTAGCCAGAGGGATTATCGCGATCGGTGATATTGCTATGGGTGGGTTGGCTCTCGGCGGGGCTGCACTCGGGATCGTTGCTTTTGGTGGCGCGAGCATTGGCGTGGTTGCCTTGGGAGGAGCCGGAATCGGCTTGCTCCTAGGAATCGGCGGACTGGGCATTGGAAGCATTGCCATAGGTGGCGGAGCCATAGGTGCGATTGCTTTTGGTGGTGGAGCTTTGGGTTTTATCGCCGTCGGGTCCGCATCGTTCGGCTATTACGCCTTGGGAGCAGGAGCGTTCGGCAAGCATGTGATTTCCGTGGCTCAACAAGATCCGGTTGCTGTCGATTTCTTCAAAACATGGTTCTCTTGGTTACCGTTTGTCGGGTAATCCGCTCTAACCACTCTGCTGTGGGATGCAAAAAGTGCAAATCCATGGCGGCGTCTCAAATCTCGGAAAGCGTCGACCGACAAGAATTCCATACGTCCTCGTCGAGGCAACCCAATAGCTTTGCCGCCCGCACAGGTGCGCCTGTTTACTCGTCGATGGACTGACAATCAAATAGCAGTCACTTTGATCCGATCTGATCATGCGTGCCGCTACATCGAATGCTTCACTAGCATGATGACGCAAGACTCCTGCGGAGGTGGTTGGTACTAAATGCTCGACGCGTACGGCAAATCTCTGGAACTTGTTCCTGCTGCTGATATCCCCATTGGCTCGCTCGCCAATTGCGACCATATTAGCTTTCAGCACACCAACCTGATCCAGCCTCACGTTGCCTTTCTCTACGTCGATTCCGAGAGATTGAACATCCTCAATGCGAGCACCAACACGATGGAAGTGTTGGGACTCGAATTCGAGCGTGTCTGGAACGCAAGATGGGATGATGACTTACTCCTCGGCGCGAGCAACCTGCTAAAGAACGCCCACGAGAGAGCACGCGAGCTTCCAAACGCGATGCTCGATCGCTCGTTGGTCAACTTGCGAGGCGAGCCTTTACTCGCTCGAATTAGCAATGTTCCAGACCGTTGGCTGATTGAACTGGAGCGGCAAACGCATCCCGCGGATCTAAAGTTCGTCGACTTCGGAGCATTGCAGTCGACCGTTGGCGAAATTCTAGACCGGTCACAACGTTTGGAAGATCTCAGTTTTGCTATCGCTGCAATGCGTCAACTGCTCGAAGTAGACCATTGCTTGCTGTACCGATTCGATGCGGAAAACAATGGCGAGGTGATCGCCGAGGCTTGCAGTTCGAGAAACGCTCAACGTTACCTGGGGCTCCGCTTCCCGACACGAGATGTTCCGCTCAGCGCTAGAAAAATGATGCTCAACGTTCCCGCTCGAAGCGCCGTCGATCAATCGATCGATTGCATACCTATCCACCCTCGACGCGATCCTATTACGGGACAGCATATCGACTTGACCTCGGTCCGCGCCAGGGGCTCTGTCAAATCCTGCCAAGCGTTTTATGCCAACCTTGGGGTTCGAGCCAAATTGGTATTGCCGCTCAAGGCCAACGGAAAGCTTTGGGGAATGATCGTTTGTCATCACCACGATCCATTGCGTATCAGCCCCGTGTTCGACCCGTACCTGACGACCATTTCAAGGATGATGGGTTATGCAATCGAGCGTATTACTCAAACAACGATTCGGAATGCTGAGCTGCGAGGGCGACAAGCCATTCGTGACTTGTCCCAGGAAGCAGAGAATTTAAACGATTCCCTTAAACATCTGCAACTGAACCTGGCGAACCTGAAAAATCTAATCCCATGCGGTGGTTTCATTCTGCGCATTGCTGGAACGACGCTCACTTCAGGCGTGGTACCCAATGAATCCGAGATCACGTCTCTATTGAATGCACTTTGGAAAGCAGCCGACGGTCATCGGCTAGCTACCAATTGCCTGCCACGCCAAATTGCCGATATGCATTCGATCGCCAGCAACGCGTGCGGCGTGATTGCAGTTCCTCTCGGAATTCGCAAGCAGGATACGGCGGTTTGGATCCGACCAGAACAATCCCAGCAAGTCAACTGGGCCGGCAACCCAAACGAAAATGTTCATTTCGATGTACAAGGCTCAGCATACCTTTCGCCAAGGGAAAGCTTTGACACTTGGAAATCCCAGACCAGGGGAACGAGCGTTTCATGGACTGAGGAGGAGATCGCGCTCGCCGATTCCGCTTCGATGCAATTGTCTCTCGTCATCATGGGCTGGTATGCAGCACAAGCGAACATCGACAAAGGCGAGTTTTTTGCCTGCATGAGCCATGAGCTTCGAACGCCATTGACTGCGATCCTGGGATACGCCGATTTGCTTGGAGACGAATGCAACACCCCAGATTCGCAAGACCAAAAGGAACAGTACATTGATACCATTCGACGCAATGGTATTCATCTAATGAAGGTTGTCGATGATGTCCTCGATATGGCCAAGATCGAGTCAGGAAAGATGACCGTCGAGAATATCCGCGTCGACATCGAATCCTTGGTCCGCGACGCAATTTTGCTCATGAAAGCCAGAGCCGACGAAAAGCAGCTTTCATTGAAACTCTCTTTCAAAACGAACGTTCCGAAATACATCACGACTGACCCAGTTCGACTTCGGCAGATCTTATTAAACCTAGCGGGCAATGCGATAAAATTCACGCAATCTGGCTCGGTGACCTTGGTCGTGTCCATGGATTCCTCTCGTCGCGACCAAATGGTTTTCGAGATTGTCGACACAGGTATCGGGATGTCGCCACAACAACAATCGAGATTGTTCAATGCGTTTGCGCAGGCGGATTCGTCGACCACTCGCCAATACGGCGGATCTGGTCTAGGGCTGATGATCAGCAAGAATCTTTCGCAGATGTTAGGAGGTGACATCTCGATTTCAAGCACGCCAGGCGAGGGTAGTACTTTTCGTGTTCATATCACTTCGGGTATACCCGATTGGAGCGAATTCATAAGCTGTGAATCGGACGTGGCACTGACACCTGCGCGCTCCATACAGCCAACTCGTTCGGCCAGTCCCAACGATCCTACTATCCGTGGGGTTCGCATTTTGTTGATGGAGGACGGCATCGACAATCAACGTTTGATTGCTTTCCATCTACGGAAAGCTGGGGCTCTGGTAACGATCGTAGACAATGGAAAGATCGGCATCGAATCGCTGACAACCGATAGCACCATCGATGGGCCTCTTATACGCCCACTAGCCTACGACGTGATCCTGACCGACATGCAAATGCCGGAAATGGATGGCTATACAGCCGCGAGATTGCTGCGTGATAAAGGATGCGAAACACCCATCATTGCCCTCACTGCATTTGCGATGAAATCAGATGCAAAAAAATGTATTGCAGCAGGTTGCAACGACTATCTTTCCAAGCCTCTAAAGAAAGTCGATTTACTAGAGAAAGTCGCCAAGTGGGGAGCTTTCGAACCCACGGCCACACTCCCGAGATTAGATTTGACCTTTCCGACGACGAATAACGCTTCTGCAGAGAAAAGCACATCCTAACGACATCAACGCAATGGAACTCGGCTCGGGTACGGCCGTCACATTCAATGTCGCGTTGGACAAATTGATTGCGGTATAGGAAGTCGCGGCAAAGAAGTCTTGACCAGCAGCGGTAAAGTGGGTGTTGGTCGACCCGGGCGTTACTGACAATATATGGGTACCACCTCTCGTAGCGACATAGCTTCCTCTCGCGAGCAAGATGTTCGTAAGGCTACTACCATGAGCGCCAATCGTTGCGGGATCCTGTTGAAAGTCGAGCGCTGATATCTCGTAAAGGGTATTGGTTGGTGCGTCCCAGCTACCTCCAGAGGTGATATCAAAGGTTACAAAGCTTGGCGAATTGGTAACATTGACCGTGCCTGCGGTGAGCGTCTCTCCGACGCTATCCGATAAATTGGCAGAAATCGTGGCGATCCCAAAGTTATCCAGCGCCGTTGAATTCTCAATGTCAAACACAATGCTCCACTCGACAAGCTCGCCAGCAAAGTAATTCGTCTTGTCCGTTAACACATACATCGAAATAACCGCTCCGCTAGCCGTAGATGCGGTCCGGATCGCAACAAACAAAACGACAAATGCCACACAGAGGAGATTGCCTGCGGTCGAACGATATTTCATGAGATGGCTCCAATTCAAGAAGGAATAGCAAATGGAAGGGGAGTAATGGGGTTACGCGATTCTCGCGGCGCGGCGACGTCGTGGTTGAAGTTCTTCTTCGTAGTCGAAAAAGAATGCATCCGTTGCTGCTGTGTGAGCATTCGATTTGGCCTCGGGGCTGCCGATACTTCTAGCGATTTCCGAGTCGTTTGGCATGCCGGGGAGCGAGCCTAGTGATGGCCTAGTTGACTTCGGCAGAGGGGGCGACATCATCAACGAAGGCTCTCCAATCGTAACCAGATAATCTTCTACTTCACCATTGGCCGCGAACCCGGTCGCCCCAATGGTTGCAACGGAATTAACGCGTACCCTGGCCAATTTTTGACCGTTCGTAGTCGTGCCCGGGATATGGATGGAATAGCTATTGTTTCCATTGAAACCTAAAGCATCTTTGAGGACAAGCTCGCCGGCGTCACCCCAATCTCCATCGCCATTGAGATCGATCCATACGCTGACATAAGCTACAATCGGTGCGGCAACTTGTACGGAAAGCGAAGAGACTTGCCCTCGCAAAAGCGTTGGCCAAACCACTCCGTTTTCGTCAGCCCCGTCCCCTGTCGCGTCGGTATTGGGCTGTCCGTCTGCTTCACTGTCGACCGATGCCCCGAGGTAGATTGTCCCTGTTGCGTGGCGAGCTCCATTTCGAGCTAGAGTCGTCGGATAGTTGGTGCCCGTCTCCGGTGCATCTCCAAAGTCTTTTGCGATTGCCGCGAGAGGAGCAGGTGCAAAATTGAGCCCAACGACGGAGTAGTCCAGCAGGTTAACGAATCCATTTCCATCCGCATCCCCTTGCCTAAAGCGAAGCCCGGGGATGGGACTGAAATTGGCTCCAATGGTTGCATAGTCGGCCATATTGACCAATCCATCGCCATTGACGTCACCGGTTCGTTTGTAGAATTCGAATGCGTAGGAAGATTCGAGACGATACCCCAAATTATTGACCGTTTGATTCGCTGCAAGTTCGGCAGTGTATCGACCATTAGGCAATACCGTGTTGTTTAACTCCCACGTTACCGAGGCGGTTCCATTTCCAGTCAAGGTAGCAGCCGACAAACTGATTACCGCGTTGGTTGTATGATTTCGTAGCGAAAGGCCTGTTGGTGCTATCACGGTAACCGGCTGACTAAAATTCAATTGAATTGACCTAATGCCAGACCGATTGAGGTTTGCGAGCGAACCGTTCAACACAACGCTGTCCACTTTCGCAAAGGCGATCGTCTCTGGAACGTCGATCAGTTGAAGAAACGGGTTTCTTGTGATGGAAAGGCCTGACGAATCCGTTACACGTATCGTGATCGTATTCATCGATTGCGCAAAAACGGGTTCAAAATCAAGTCCATTGCTCGCAACGAACAGCCTACCATTCGAAAGTGAGTACCTACCACCGGCTGAACTCACTAGCTCGTATGTGAATCGGTCACCGGAGGTGGCATCACTTACCACAAAAGAGGGAACCAGCAATCCCGAGAAAACATCATAGGACTCGACTTGGCCACTTTCGAAGCCACCAGTCAAAATGCTAGATCCTATATGGAGCACCGGATCCGTGACATTGGACTCTTGGAATGCCAAGGCCCGACCAAAGAAGGTTGCACCTGGGCTGCTTGTGCTGATCGTTTTCTCAAGGCTGCCATCATCCCGGTCAAAGACATAGACGGCGGCATTTGCAGCGACCTCCATACCTACAGCTAGACGATTATTCCCTAAAACGACCTGCTTGCCGAATCGATCTCCAGCATCTGGCGTTGGGTTCTCGAACGTTTCGAGTAGTGCAACTCCATCAGCACCTGCATAGTACATGTAGGCTCGTCCCACATCCGTGGTTCCGTTGTCGTATCCGGGAGAGCCCACAACAACACGGGAACCGGATATAGAAACAGAAGAGCCAAATTGGTAGGCTCCATTGCTTTGGATTGGGCTATCCAGAGTCTGCACGAGTCCTCCATTGAATGCGGAGTAAACATAGACTCGACCTATGTCGATGGCGGCGGCAGAGTCATATCGAGGCGCGCCGATAGCAATGAAATTTGCAGAAATTGAAACAGACGATCCAAAGCCACTATTGGGTACCTTCAACTCGTTCGTCAACAAACCTGTTGTTGCGTTGTAAACAAACGCACGGTCCCCGTTTTCGGTCCCAACGACTACACGCGAACCATCCGTAGAAACCGACGCACCAAAGCCTTGGTTCGCTCCGGGGTTGGGATAGCTTAACTTGTGGAGAAGTAATCCAGTGGTCAGGTTAAACACATAGGCTCGTCCAGCGTTGGTTGCCAACGTGTCATCTTGAGGAGCCCCAACCACTAAAATATTGCCTGCCGCTGCGACCGCCCCGCCGAATAGATCACCTGGATCTGGATTCGGGTTGTGGAGCGTCTGCAAGATAGCTCCGTCGTTGGTGTTTTTGATGTAAACGATTCCTGCATCGATGCCATCGATGTCATCACGACTGTTTCCGACAACCAAACTGTTACCGACCACGGCTATCGCCCCTCCGAAGCCCTCTGTTTGCCCTGGCTCGGGATTGTCAATTGCTCCAACGGGAGTTCCTATCGGAGCATGCTCCAAAACGGTTCGGTCCTTGAACACAACGTTTGTCGGTGCTGCTTCTGAAACATTGAGGAGATTGATGACAATGCTCTTGCTGAACGTCTCACCAGAGGAGTCGGTGACCTGGAGCACAACCGTGTGGGATGGGTTCGATTCGTAGTCGAGCAAGCTACCGTTGGCCACAACAATTTGGTTGCCAACAAGGCCGAATCGCCCACCTGCGTCATCGAGCAACTGATAGGTAAACGTATCGTTCAAATTGGCGTCTATCGTTTTGATTCCAAGGGCCAATCCATCTAACGCATCGTAAGCGACAAACTGCCCTGGACGAGACAAATTGGTATTGTTGTTTCGCACCCCAACAAAGAGTTTTGAGCCCGTGAATGCGAGCGCATTCCCAAATTGTGAGCCCAGGGCTGATTGCGGATCGTCCAGAGTACGAATGGTATTCCCTGTGAGAGAATCAAACAGATGAACTCGCCCTGATAGGAATCCATTCGTGTCGTCCGCGTTACTGTATACCGCGAGACGGTCACCTTTCAAAAGAACTTTACTGCCGAACCCATTGCTCTTGCCCGGATTCTGTTCATAAATGGTCTGCAACAAGCTCCCATTATTGAGATTGAACAAGAATACAGCACCTGCATCGCGACCTTGGGCGTCATTTCCAATTGAGCCAACGGCGATGCGATTGCTGTCGACGGATATGGAGCCGCCGAAGAGCAGGTTGCCTGTACCAAGGGCATTGCTCGCGTTAGGTGGGGAGATCGAAAATGCGAGAGCACCCGTGGTCGCATCATATACATACACCATTCCGTTCAAGCCCGCCGTCTGGTCGTCAGAAACAATGATTCGGTTGTCTGAGATGGCAATGGAAACTCCAAAGTTGGTCGCATTTGGAGGCGCAATGGAGTAAAGGAAAGCCCCCGTATTTGCATTGAAAACATGAATCTGGTCAGAAAAGGAGCCAACGACAATAAAGCTGGAATCGATTGCGACAGTAGACCCAAATCTCTGGTTTACCTGGACAACTGGCGGCGAGAGCGTAAACAACAAGTTTCCATTGTCGGGGTCAAAAACAAATGCCTTCCCCGAATTGGGTGCATCTGTGCCATCGCTTGCTGCACCGACCACTAATCGGTTGGGGGTTCCCGCAATGCCTGTTGAAAAAACCGCGTTGAAACCACCGAAGCTACCTGTATATTGTGGATTCGGATTAGTAATTGTACGAACGAGACTGCCATCCTCTGGCGACACCAAGAACACACTCCCCGACCCAGCGCCACCTTGGTCATCGCTGGTCGCGCCGATCGCCAGATAGCCCCCAAAAGACGCCACCGCTCCCCCGAATCCATCATTGATTGCGTTGGTGGGTGGTGTCGGATTATCGAACACGGCGATAGGCGTTCCGTTAATCGCATTTTCGAGGACACGGGAATCACCGACGACGATGTCGACCGGTGCATAGGTCTCGTCAACGTTGGTAACTTGGATAGTTAGGTTCTTGGTAAACGTCAATCCAGCAGCGTCGGTAACCTGTACAGTCACGGTGTGGGACGTATTGGCTTCGTAATCCAACCTGTTGGCATCGGCTACGATGAGCTTATCGCCATCGATTGCAAATCGTCCACCTGCGTCGTTCGTCAAAGTGTAGGTATAGATGTCCGTGGCATCTGGGTCCGTCGCAGACAATGTCCCAATCGTCTTTCCGAAACCCAGATCGTAGACATAAACAAGACCGTGATTTGGGCCATCAACATCTTCACCGCTAGCTCCAACTACGAGTCGATTCCCATCGACAGCTACGCTTTGCGGCAATACGCTTCCGAACCGATCATTCGACGTGGGGTTAGGATTGTTTAGCGTTGCTATCAATTGACCATTTGTCATGTCAAACACATGTAATTGCCCAACATTTGAGACTCCTGACGCGTTGTTGCTTGAGACTAATAAGTATTTCCCTTCGATCTCGATTTGCCGACCAAATTCATCGACTTGATCCGGAGCTGGATTTGGGATCGTTTTTAGCAACCCACCGGTCAATGAGCTATAGATGTAAACTTGTCCAGCATTTGACGCACCAGCGTTGTCCCCTGGTGCACTAACAGCGATAAATGAACTGGAGATTGCAACCTTTGCTCCGAAGTTGTCACCAGGTTCGGGCGTTGGGTTGTCTAATGTGAACAACAATGACGTGGTAGAGGTTCCTGGATCAAACTGATAGAGGTGAGCTCGGCCGGCTGATATTTGCCCAGCAACATTCGCGTTGGGCGAGCCCGTCGCAAAGCGAGTTCCAAACATCGAAATACTGCCACCAAATCCAGCAAAGGCCGATGGTGTCGGATTGTGAATCGAATCGAGAAGGTTGCCCGTGGATCGACTGTAAAGATAGACACTTCCTGATTGTTCTGCGCCGAAATCATCGGCAGCACCAACCGCAATCAAGTCATTAGACGCCGAAACAACCTGGCCAAAGCGGTCGCCTGCAGTGGGAATCGGACTGGACAGCGTATGTATAAGACCACCATTGATCGCATCGAATACAAATACCGAACCAGCGTGTTCCAAACTTCCAACCGTCGCATAGGATGCCGGCACGATCGCTGTATTGCCGGAAAGAAGAGCATTTTCGCCGAACAATCCGTCGTAGTTTGTATCGTTGGGACTTGGGATAGGATTGACAAGCGTTTGTATCAATGCGCCTGTTGAGGAATTATAGATTTTGACTTGGTTGGGATTCGATTGCGGATAGTCATCCAGCAGACTAACAGATACGAGATTACCTGCTGTCGAAACCGAGCGGCCGATGGAATACTCGAACTGAGCATTGTGGAGATAGAGAACCGAAGACTCCGAAACGGAAGCATTGCTGAGAACAATATCAGTAGGAGCGTTGTCGCTGATTCCGATCACTTTGATTTGAAAAGTTTTGTCGAAGGTGAGCCCTGTGCCGTCGGTCACGCGGACTTGGATCGTGTATGAAGCTGCTTGCTCCGCATCGATTAATGCACCGTTAGCAACGACCAGCTGGTCGCCAGCAATCGCAAAGCGCCCACCCGCATTGTCTAGCAACGTAAACGTATTGTTCGCAGTTGGTGTATTGTCAAAAACACGGAAAGTACTCAGCGGCACGCCGGTGTCGACATCATAGATCCGTGCTTCACCTCCGTAGTTGTTCACCGATGGGTTATAACCGACAACAAGTCCATCGGCGTTAAATGCAAGACTTGAAACACCAATATTTGGGCCACCGGAAACGGAGGTATTCAAGACACCGTTCAGACCATTGAACAAGTAAGCCTGCCCCTTATTTCCGCCGATAGCAAAATCTGTAGCCGAAGACTGGATGCTGGATCCGAAATACCCCTGGGCAATAGGGCTCGGATCGATGATCGTTTGAAGCAACTGGCCATTGAGAAGATTGAAGCGATAGACGGCTCCCGATTCGTCTACACCGCCGCTATCTTGTCCATAAGCACCAACGAGAAGCGTGTTTCCAAATACCTCAAGCCTCGAACCGAAGTTATCGGCAAGTACTCCAGCGGTGGACGGCTCTGGATTGATGAGTGTGTGCTGAAGAGCATAGGTTCCTGGGGCAAAGACATAGACTCTTCCCTCTCCCTGATAGCCTGGGCTTGCAACTATCAATTGTCCTGAGGGCGCGACGGTTACCTTGCCCCCAAAGTTGTTGAAATTCGGATCGGGATTATCGATCGTCGTCAGCAGAGCGCCAGTTGCAGCATTGAAGACCATTAGCACGGAAGCACCTAATGTGTCGTAGGTACCCACGAAGAGATTTTGACCATTTAGCCCAAAGCCGCCTAATTCGCGTACAAAAAGCGCTCGCAGTAGCGATCCTGAATTGGCGTTGTACACAAAGTAATTAACCCCTGCGATGACGTTGTAGTCGAGGACACTTAATCCCTCTACCACAACAAAGTTTTCGTTAAACGCAATTGCTCGACCAAAGTATCTCGATGTCGACGGAGCCGGCGATGTGAGAGTCAACTCGATCTCGCCAGTAACATCATTGCGGATGTACACTGTTCCGGCGTCGGGTCTGTTCGCCACAGCGTTGTTCATGTTAGCGAATGCGGTTCTCCCACCAAACGAAACCGAACTCGAGGCGAATCTTTCGAATTGTGGTGCGGAAAAAAAAGGTGCTGGATCGTTGATGATCGCGACAGGAGTTCCATTGGCCGAGCCTTCTACGACCCGCGAATCAACCAACTGCAGATCGGTTGGTGCACTGATGACTTTGATGAAGAAACTTTGGGTGTGAGTTAGTCCGCCGCTGTCGGTCACGCGGACGCTGATTGGATGGGTGAGCGCCGTATTGAGCAAGCTTGCGTCGCCAACGGTGAGGATCGATCCCACCAAATTGAATCGCCCACCTGCATCATTCATCAATTCGAACGAGGCTGTATCCGCAGCATCAGGGTCTACAGCGCTAAAAGATCCGACGACGGAGCCAGTAGAGGCGGTGTGCAATACCTTGTCGTTAGTTAGATTGATCGCTGTCGGCGGCTCGTTGATGTTCGTGATCGTAACTGGAATGACTTCACTATAGGTATCGCCAGATGAGTCCGTCACTTGAACGGTAATATTATGCGTCGCAGCCACTTCGAAGTTCAATCCGCCGATCACGCGCAGCTCATTTCCGACTACGGAGAACCTCCCTGCTGCATCGTTGATCAAACTGTACGAGAACGTATCGCCAGCATCTGGGTCCATTGCCGATAGCAACCCCACAACAGTCCCTGCAGCTGAATTTTCGGGCACAGTACTTGGAGACAAAGAAATGTCGGTCGGCGGATTGTTGTCCGAAACGCTCACCGTGTAAGCAAAGACTAGCTTATCATCGCTGGCATTGTCAAAATGACTCGCCAACAGCCGATCTCCAAACAGATCCGTTGTCCCAAGGTAGCTAAAGTTGGTATTGATCGGCGCAACAGCGGTATCCACGAGCGTCCCCGAATTCACGTCGTAGACGCGTGCAACGACAGGAGCAGGCGGACTCGCAATTTTCGAATAATGAACAGCTACCGACGATTCCCATATCGAGGGGAATCCAAACGCTTCATTCTGCCCCACAGAAATCGTCCGTATCCAGCTTCCTGTCGTTGCGTTGTACACCAAAATGGAATCGGTTTGAAACGGGCCAGCGCCCCCCGACACCGCCTTGGTAATCGACGCCACGATGTTCTGATCGAACACATCCACACCAAAGCCAAAGTGCGTATTGGGAACCGAGAATTCGGCGGGCACCTGAAGCGTATGCTGCAATGCACCGGTCGTCACATCGTAGACATACACAGACCCCGACTCGGGGTGAATAGGATTGTTACCAAACTTGTAATTGGAGGGGTCGCCGATGACCAGCTTGGTCCCTTGGACAGACAATACACTTCCAAAAGTAGAAAAGGTGGGACTCGCATTGACCGGCTCAAGCGGATTATTCAACGTCCTTAACAGGTTTCCTGAACTGGCTGAATAAACAAAAACGTGCCCCCAGTTGTAGTTATCTTGATCATACGGACGTGCACCCGGTGCGCCAACGACGACATAGTCGCCGTAAATACCAACCGCAGCCCCAAAACGATCAAGGCTTAAACTGAAATCGGGATTCTCTTCGTATTCCGGCAACAACTCATGCAGCAACTGTCCAGTCGAAGCGCTGTAGATGTATGCTCGACCAGACTTATCCCCAAACGGCCCTTCCTCGCCATCTTCATCCGTAAAGCCGAGGCCAGTTCCCCCAACGACCAGCAAGTCACCAAAGAGCGCTACCGCTTCACCGAAATGATATACCAACTCCGGGTCGGGGTTCGCAATCGTCCTGAGCAATGCACCCGTCGCGGGCGAATGAATGTGCACTTCACCGAGCTCACCATTTTGCGGCTCCGAATAACCTTCGAACGGGCGCCCCACCGCGATATACGATTCGTTTTGGGCGATATCGTTTCCGGAACTGCTCCCTATCGGCCCGGACAAGCCCGGCCGCGAAGCGAGAGTGTAAAGATCCGATGCCAAGAGCTTTCGAGATTCAAGCTTCTCGAACTGTAGCTTTCGAGTTGGTATTTTTCTGCTTAGTCGCATAACAGACAGCCCGTTGGAGGAGGACAAGGGATTTTCAATAGCCTCTTGCTAAATGAAGCTCTATCCTCCAATGCCAACAACCGCGCCAAATGTTACAAACAAACCTCATTTCTCAATGGTCTAGGTCCACAACACAAATACATCCACAGAAAACGGTCATAAAACGAATCGCGTCTGCGCATCAGACACTACCCCGAGAGCGGAAATGAAACGCGCGTTTTCCAACCAGTACGAACACCTGCTTCGCTTACGCAGGAAAAGCACCGTAGACAAACAAAGCCTCTGAGAACTACAACGATCCAAGGGTAAAGGCTCGTCCTGCGACATAGCAAAAACGGTCGATCATGATTTCCATGTGATCGCGTATTAGAGCATGGACTCTGCCCACCAACATGCTGTAAAAACGTCGACAAGACACCGGATACCGTGGGATAATGCCTCGCCACACCAAAAGTGTTACATCCCCTCCAAGAAAACTTGCTGTGCAGCCAACCGCTCTCGAAGCCTAGTCCAACGTACCCGAATGGCGACCGGGTGCATTCCCAGTTGCTCGGCGACTTCGCCCGTTGTGTAACCCTCTAACTTTCGCTCTAACATTTGCCTCTCAATCGAGTTGAGGCTTTCGCAGATCTTTTCTAATGCGCTCCGATACTCGGCGACTTCCGATGGAGCCCCCTCGCGGGAACAGAGGCTTTGAAGGGATTCTGAGAGGACTTGGCTGTCGCCCGCATTAACAGAGAGCCTCGTTTGGCGTTTATGCTTGCGCCACTGCCTAGCAACTTTGCGGCGAACCATCGTACACGCCAAAGCAATCAGGTTTTCTGGTGTGGCGATTTCGAATTTTTTGTCGCGAAGGCCCGCCAACAGGCTCCGATGCACCGATTGGATCAAATCGACCGAATCGAGATGAGGTCGCAATTGCGGGCCGAGCAATACGCGAACCACAATGTAAACTTGCTTTTCATACTCTTGGCAAAGCCGAGTCTGAGCGGCTAAATCGCCAGCCCTTGCTTGGAGGAGCAAATCTGAAAACTCGTTGCCCAGCTTGATTTCCTGCCCGCCCAAAATAATCGTTCCAGAAGAGAAAATTGCGTAACAATTTCGCTCTATTATGGCATCAGCTAGATAGGGGAGATAGCATGAGACGGTTAAATTTTAGGACTTTCAGCTTCCGCCGTCGTCTCTCGACAAAACTAAATACCTCGCGACGTTTTCCCATTCCGAATCGAATCCCATGCCCTCTATGCCTGCGAATATCGAAGTTTTGCTTCGCCAGGCAATCAAAGAGCTTGAACGCCGACACGGACTGGGCGAAACGGAAATCTGCGAATCGGTTCTAGAGGACTTCCCCGAACTCGTCAAAAGTCGGGATGCCGTTCTCGAACTCATCTATTCCGAATTCGTGCTGAGCCACGACAGCGGCCCCTCCATCTCAGAAGAAGATCTGCATCGCCGATTCCCTTCCTTCAAGTCCGACCTGGAAAAGATCCTCAACGTTGACCGTGCGTTTCGCAACTCTTCCGATACCGAATCGGATACGGATAAAACCGTTAGCAGCGATCTGGAAACTGCGATCCAATCGAGTCCTGGCTCTCTCGAGAAGCCAAATGGGTTTGGCGATTATGAACTCCTCGAAATC
>CAIXME010000847.1 GCA_903920425.1 uncultured Pirellula sp.
AAAAGTCACGAGTATTGTAGGGTCACTTTGCCCAGGAACAATCGTACGACACAACGCATCCAAACGATCAACCTACAATGAGTTTGCATTGAAAATGCTGCCTCTCTATTTCGCGATTGTCGGTACTCTCGAATTCCGCGTTAGTGGAAAAGCTGGAGTCCTGATCATTCCTGAGGTTGATGATCTCCTGTCTTTTCAGGTACTTCGACCATTGATGAGTCCACGGAACGCGCGTGATTGCAAGATCGCCGGCGCGTCAGATGCGGCTCTTCAATGCCAACTTCGACTCATGGCGTCCAAAGAGTTGGCGGTCTCGAGAATACCTAGTTGTACGGCGTTGCTTTTTCGATCTACCGCGTGGTCGAGTCAACAGAAATCGCGTGTCGATGCGATTGAGATAGCCAAGGGGGACGAAAAGACACTCCGCATATTTGAGCAAGCTATTAAACAATTTGCTCCACGTGTGATCACGTCAGTTGCCCCGAAAGACAAAGCTCAAGCCAAGAAAGCAAAGGCGACCAAGAAGAAAGCAAACGTAACAAATACCACACCTCATTCTCCTGAACATTTTTGGTCAGATAGTATCGTTAGGCCCATGGTGGCCGACAACTTAGCTGCGGGGCAACCGTGGTATCGGGGCTTCTATGATTTGATGACTAAACTCGACCCAGTTTCCAGAAAACCCAAACGGTTAAAACTCTCCTTTGAGAAAGTAGGACTAAAGAACATGATCGAAAACGTTGAATGGAACGATAGCGGAGAGAAGGCGATCGTGCTCGCCGTTCACCAAGCTATCAAGCAGAGACTCGGCCAAATCGCGGGCGAGAACAAAGGCAAGCAGGGTGTGATGAAGAATCGGATGCAGGGCGAGTTTGACAAGTGGAGGCTTGCATTCTCAGGTTCAAAGACACCAGACCAATTCCGAAAATCTATTTGCGATCTTTTCGGGCGAGCTGGAATCAATCCAGTTCTTAAGGAACATTGGGCGGCTATTTTGCCTTGGTTGAGCAGCACTACGAAATGGCAATTGGCTCGGGACCTGTCTCTTCTTGCTCTAGCAAGTTACACCGGAACGGGTGCCAAAGAACTCGAGATCCCAGAGGATGTCGATAAAGTCACGGACGCACCATAATCAGCTTCACTTACTTGACATCGAAAATTCACTTATTTGGAAACAAACATGGCCATACATATTTTTGCAAACGTTGTCACATCCTTTGGAACCGCCGCCAATAATCGCGCTGAGAACGAGGGAAATATCACGACACTTCAGAAGATAATTTGGAAAGGACAGACGCACTCCACTGTGAGCGCAGAGGCAATTCGATTTGCGATACGGCGACAACTGGCAGAATCAGAAACTACTAATCGTAGTTGGGACGAAAACTTGCGAGCCAATGTTTGGCAAGACCACAAGTTCTCGGGGTGGGCAAAAGCAGAAAAAGACGTCTTCATCGATGACGACTTATTGGGTTTCATGACTGCTGAGGCTTCTAACGAAGAAGGAACAGCAGGATCAGCCAATGTTCGACGAGCTGTACTGGAAATAACCCGAGCCGTTTCGCTCACGCCTTGGTCAGGCGACGTAACGTTCAACGCAGCTTCGCCAGGCGCGACACCATCTGCCGCCAAGAAAGGTACGAACCCTGTGCCATACGGTACCGAAGTGCATGCTACTCGATATCAATTTGGTGCCGCGATGACCCCAGCTCGACTTCGTGATCCTGGCCGAGCCAAGCAAGCTGTTGATGGGCTTTGCTCCTTGCGT
>CAIXME010000848.1 GCA_903920425.1 uncultured Pirellula sp.
ATCTGCCGAAGTCGGAGCTGAGATCAAGGTTACCGTTCTTGAAGGTTTGGTAGCAGTTGACGTTACCGGCATCTCCAAGGGTTGTGGTTTCTCCGGTTGGATGAAGAAACACAATTACGCTGGACAACGTGCGACGCACGGCGTTAAGAAGGTTCACCGTCACCCAGGTGGAACCAGTGCAGGTACATACCCTGGTCGCGTTCGCAAGGGCAAGAAGGGTGCCGGACAGTACGGTAACGATCGCATTACGATGCGTAACCTGAAGGTCGTCCGAATCGATGGCGAAAAGAATCTATTGCTCGTTCGCGGAGCTATCCCTGGTCCAAATGGTGGTTACGTAATCATCCGTGAAACCAACAAGGTCGGCTAGTTCAAGAACCGATCACCAAGAGCTTCGGCAGTGCTATAAGCTTCGACAGTGCTATTAAGTGCAGAGAAAACCACTAGGCGTATATAGAGATGACAACACTTCCAATTTATGACATGTCTGGCAACAAGGTGGGCGACTACGAAATCGACACCCAGTTGCTCGCTCCAAAAGTGAGCAAGCAGCTATTGCACGACGTCGTTGTGATGTACTTGGCCAACAAACGTCAAGGCAGCAACAAGACAAAGAGCCGGGGCGAAGTTTCTGGTTCGACCAAGAAGATGTACAAACAAAAGGGTACTGGTAACGCCCGGATGGGTGCAAAGAGAACACCAGTGCGTCGTGGTGGTGGACATGCGAATGCTCGTCAACCCCGATCGTACTACTATCGACTACCTCGCAAGGCTGTTCAAGCAGCAACGCGAATGGCGATTGCATCCAAGATTGCAGCAGGATCGGTTGTTGTCGTCGACAAGATTGACATGGTCGCTCCAAAGACAAAGATTTTGGCTTCGGCTTTCAAAGCGATCGGAATCGAAGGTTTGACCAAGACTTTGGCAATCGGCGGCTTGAATAACAATGTTTATTTGAGCGGACGCAATATCGAGGGACTGACAATCAGCCCAGTTAGCGACCTCAATGCATTAATTGTGTTGCGACCTCGCAAGTTGGTAATGACGGTCGAAGCGTTGGATTGGCTGAAGTCTCGAGCTAGTGCATAGAGATCGCTGCTACTGGCAGTCTTAAGAAGAACAAATTAAAGACAAGAAACATGGCAAAGCAACCACCAAAAAGCAAAATCGAACTGACGCCGCACCAGGTAGTGCTTCGTCCGCTCGTAACGGAAAAGGGAGTTCACAAAGCAACTCGCCATAACCGTTATGCGTTCGAGGTTAACCCCTTGGCTGACAAGACTGACATCAAAGCAGCAATCGAAGAGTTGTTTAATGTCAAGGTTATCGCTGTGGCGACGCAAAATCGTCAAGGCAAAACACGGCGGTATCGTGCTAAGGTTGGCGTGACGAAGGCTTGGAAGAAAGCGATCGTCAAGTTGAGCAGCGAACACAAGATCGACTTCTTCTAGGAAAAGCCTCCTTAAAGGAAAAGCATAGGACACGGTCATGGGTATACGAGTATACAAACCAACATCAGCTGGACGACGAAACTCGTCCGTAAGCGATTTCGCTGAGCTGACACCGGGCGCGAAGCCAGAAAAGTCGCTGTTGAAGCGTCTGAAGAGGCACGGCGGACGGAACAACCAAGGCTTCATCACCGCACGACATCGTGGTGGTGGGCACAAGCAAATGTACCGAATTATCGATTTCAAGCGTATGAAGGACGGAGTGGCCGCGAAGGTTGACTCGATTCAGTACGATCCAAATCGATCGGCACGTATTGCATTGTTGCACTACGCTGACGGCGAAAAGACATACATCATGGCAGCTGACGGACTGAAGGCAGGGGCAACCTTGTTCAATGGTCCAGACGCAGCACCGACAGTTGGTAATTGCTTGCCAATGCGAAACATTCCACCAGGGACGGAAGTTTGCTGTGTGGAAATGACGCCAGGACGCGGAGCAGCCCTTTGTCGTTCAGCCGGATCGTCTGCAGTATTGATGGCACGTGAAGGCAGCTGGGCACAGTTGCAATTGCCGAGCGGTGAAGTTCGCCGTGTGCCGATTCAGTGCCGAGCGACGATTGGCAAGATGAGCAATCCAGACCACGACGCGATCCGAATTGGTAAAGCAGGACGGAATCGTTGGAAGGGTTGGAGACCACACGTTCGCGGTACAGCGATGAACCCGCACGATCACCCGCACGGTGGTGGTGAAGGTCGAACCAAGGGTGGACGCCATCCGGTCAGCCCTACGGGCAAGCTGGCGAAGGGCGGATTCACACGCCGACCTCGCAAGCCAAGCAATGCGGCAATTATTCGTCGACGCAAGTCGGTTCGTTACGGTCAATTGAAACTAAGATAGTTTGCAAGGGAAGAGTTCTGACGTATGGGACGTTCGACAAAAAAGGGTCCGTTTGTAGACCCAAAGTTGTTTGCCAAGCTGCTTAAGGCACGTGAGAAGAACGACAATCAGCCAATCACAACTTGGGCACGACGTTGTACGATCGTTCCTGAGTTCGTGGGTGCGACCTTCATGGTTCACAACGGCAAAGCACACATCAGGGTATTCGTTACGGAAGATATGGTCGGGCACAAGCTTGGCGAGTTTTCCCCAACGCGAACCTTCCGCGGCCACGGCGGTAAGGGTGGCAAGAAGTAATCGTTTAACGTTTATAGGAATCAATCATGGCTTACCGAGCCGTACATCGATATGCACGCATTAGCGCCAGAAAGGTCAGACCATTGGCTGATTTGGTGCGAGGCAAATTCGCAGACGAAGCACTGGAAATGTTGCGCTTTCAACCGCATCGTGGTGCAAGAATGCTTGAAAAGGTGATCAAGAGTGCCGTTGGCAACGCACAGGACACCGACCAAAACAGTGGAAGGTCGTACAGCGCCGAGGAATTGGTTGTTGTAGACGCACGTATCGATGGCGGTCCGATTGTTAAACGGTTCCAACCTCGCTCGCGAGGTCAGGCGTTCACGATCCTCAAGCGATCGAGTCACATTTCCGTAGAACTCAAGAGAATCGAAGAGCTGTAGGAAACGTTGCATTATGGGACAAAAGGTCAATCCAATCGGTTTCCGTACCGGCATCGTCATGGGCTGGAAGAGTCGATGGTATGCCAACAAAAAGGAGTTTGCGGAACTACTGGTTGAAGATCAGAAGATTCGAAAATTCATCAAGTTTCATCCGACCAAGTCGGCTTACCGAGAAGCGGGTATCGATCGCATTGAGATCGAACGAACACGCGACGAAGTACGGTTGATGGTGTATGTGGCGAAACCTGGTTTGATTATTGGGAAGAAGGGGACAGAGATCGAGGTTTTGCAAGAAGAGTTGCAGAACTTGATTGGTCGCCGAGTGAATTTGAAGGTCGAAGAAGTCTATCGGCCTGAGATTCAAGCTCAATTGATCGCTGAAGATATTGCTAAGCAATTGGCGAAGCGGTCGAGTTTCCGACGCACCATGAAGCGTTCCATCGAAACAGCGATGGATTCGGGTGCTAAGGGGATCAAGATTCAGATGTCGGGTCGACTTGGTGGTGCGGAAATGGCACGTTGCGAAAAAGGCAACGCTGGCTCTCTGCCATTGAGCACGATTCAAGCGAAAATTAGCTATGGACTTGCAGAAGCCGCTACTCCACAGGGGAATATCGGAATCCAAGTCTGGGTAAATCAAGGTTCTTACGCGGGAGAAGCTAACGATGGCGCTGATGCCCAAACGGGTCAAGCACCGAAAAAGCCAAAGAGGACGTATAAAAGGTAACGCGACCCGCGGCAATAAGGTTGTTTTTGGCGATTTCGGTCTTCAGTGCCTACAAGGCGGCTGGATTCGAGCACAGACAATCGAAGCAGGGCGGATCGCGGCGAACCAATACGTTCGTGGTGAAGGTCGACTCTATATTCGAATTTTTCCAGACAAGCCAGTTTCATCCAAGCCTTTGGAAACCCGGATGGGTAAAGGTAAGGGAGAACCGGAGTACTGGGTTGCGGTTGTGAGACCAGGTACAGTTCTTTACGAACTCGCTGGTGTTTCGGAACAACAAGCCAAAGTATGCTTCGCACGGCTAGCAGCAAAGATGCCAATTCCAGTTCGTCTGGTTCGACGTCGACCTGCTTAAACCAGTCCATCCATTTTTTGATCGAAACCAAATGAAAGCCTCCGAACTCCGTGAAATGAGTGACGAACAGTTGGAACTAACCGCAGTGGAAGCTGCGGACAACATGTTCCGACTTCGCCTCCAGTCGCAAACAGAGCGCGTTGACGTGCCAAGTCAGATGAAGCTGAACCGGCGGTTGATTGCACGCGTTCGCACGTTGCAGACTCAGCGGCTGAAAAAAGCTTAGTTCCATTTCCCAAAACCAATCCAGTTAGTCCGATTCAAAAGTTTTAACTATGCCACGTCGAATCCTGATCGGTGTTGTAACCAGCGACAAAGCTGCCAAGACACGTCGAGTTGAAATCGAAAGGTTGGTTCGCCACCCTCGTTATTCAAAGATCATCCGCAAGAAGACTGTTTGCCACGTGCATGACGAGAACAACGAATCGCACACCGGTGACAAGGTTGAGATTGAGGAGTCGCGTCCGCTGTCGAAGCTGAAGCGATGGAAGCTGATCCGTGTGGTTGAGAAGAACAAAGAAATCGACGTAGCTGCGTTGCGTGCAGACCAACAGGCTGCTGCCGCGGCCGCTCAATAGTGGTAGAATGAATTCCAATGGTGGTGCTCAGCTCGTTACGGGATGAGTATCGCAGTAAGCAAATTTCCAAAATCGTTTTTTGAAACATAGTCCATCATGATTCAGCAAGAAAGCCGATTGCAGGTTGCCGACAACACGGGTGCACGCGAAGTTATGTGTATCAAGGTGTTGGGTGGAACACGCCGTCGCTATGCCGGGCTTGGCGACGTGATCATCTGCTCCGTTAAGAGCGTGATTCCGGGAAGTGAAGTCAAGAAAAAGGCAGTCGTACGGGGCGTAATCGTCCGTGTATCGCAATCGACTCGTCGAGCTGACGGCAGCTATGTACGATTTGATTCCAACGCCGTGGTTCTTGTGGATAAAGATGATAATCCACGCGGCACTCGTATTTTCGGTGCGGTAGCACGAGAATTGCGTGAGAAGAGCTTTACTAAGATTGTTTCGTTGGCTAGCGAGGTGGTGTAAATGTTGATCAAAATTGACGACACCGTAGAAGTGATTTCGGGACGTGACAAGGGCCAACGCGGCAAGGTTCTCAAGGTTGACCGTGAGAATGGAAAAGTCGTTGTTGAGGGCTTGAACCGTGTTTACAAACACGTGAAGAAGTCTCAGCGAAACCCACAGGGTGGACGACTCTCCAAAGAAGCTTTCATCAACGTATCGAAAGTTATGTTGGTTTGTCCAAAGACCGGTGAGCCAACTCGCGTTGGAGTTCGGTTCTTGGCCGACGGATCCAAAGAGCGTTACAGCAAGAAGAGCGGTGAAGCGATCAGCATCGTTGCACCTCCGCGAGCGTTGCACGCAAAGAAAGATTAATTGCTAGCCGGCACGCTGCAAAGAATCAAGAGAACAAGACAGTACTTAGGTTTACACAAAGCATTTGAATATGGCTCCCAGACTTCAACAACATTACAACGAAACGATTCGTCCAGCACTCCAACAGGAGTTTGGAATCAAGAATGTGTTTTCGATTCCTAAATTGGAAAAGATCTCCATTAACATGGGTGTCGGCGAAGCGATGCAGGACAAGAAGTACCTGGAATTGGCTGCCGAAGCAATGGGAGAAATTGCTGGTCAGCGACCAGTTTTGACCATCGCCCGTAATTCAATTGCAGGATTCAAGCTTCGTGAAGGCGTCGCTATCGGATGCAAGGTTACCTTGCGAAGAGAGCGAATGTATGAATTTCTGGACCGGTTGGTAAGCATCGTTCTGCCACGGGTACGTGACTTTCGCGGTGTCAGCCGAACAGCGTTCGACGGAAACGGAAACTACTCCATGGGATTGTCCGAATGGTTGGTTTTCCCTGAATTGAACCCAGATAAATTTGCTCGCCCGCAAGGGATGAACATTGCGATTGTCACCACGGCCGCTGAGAATGATCATGCCAGACGATTGCTCGAGATGTTCGGAATGCCATTCCGAGCACCGAAGGTTAAAAAGACAGCTTAGTTTTTACTCCTCTCGTTCGTTCGAGGGGAAAGCAAAGCGATTCGATCACTCAATTTGTGTTGTTTGATCAAGAGTCAGAGGCGGACGCCGATGACGATAGAAAATAGTTACTTACCCGTTTTACCTTGAATACCGGAAACGACCTGTGGCCAGCAAAAGCAAAATTGCAAAAGCCAATCGCGAGCCAAAGTTTTCAACTCGCCGTGAGAACCGTTGTAAATTGTGTGGTCGCCCACGTGCGGTGTATCGCAAGTTTGGCATTTGTCGAATTTGTTTTCGACAATTGGCAGACAAGGGGCTGATTCCCGGTGTTCGTAAGGCAAGTTGGTAAGGTTACGGGGGTATCCACATTATGATCCATGACCCAATTTCAGATATGCTGACACGCATCCGCAACGCCGTTCGAATCGAGCGACCGTTTGTTGATGTTCCTCTCTCGCAATTGCGGGTTGGGGTAGCTGACGTTTTGAAGCGTGAAGGCTACATTTGGGACTTTGCTGAAGTCGAAGCAACGCCTGTTAAGATGTTGCGTATCGAACTGAAGTACGGTCCGAACGGCGAAAAAGTGATTCAGACGGTGAAGCGAGTTAGCAAGCCTGGGCGTCGTGTTTACGCCAAGTGCGCCGAACTCAAGCCGGTATTGAATGGACTTGGCATTTCTATCGTCAGCACCTCCAAGGGGGTGGTAAGCGATAGAGAAGCACGTCAACAAAAGATCGGCGGAGAGGTCCTCTGCGAGATTTGCTAGTTGAGCGATCGGTAGGAAGACTGCAAGCGTTTGCTTGTCCATTACATTCCAAACATTGAATAACAAAGAGATAACATGTCCCGAGTAGGTAAGAATCCCATCACCGTGGTTGACGGAGTCAAAGTCTCCGTCAGCGATCGCGTGGTATCCGTAGAAGGTCCCAAAGGAAAGTTGACCTACACTCACCGCGAAGAGGTGAATGTTGCTTTGAGCGAAGATGGCAAGTCGGTGACGGTAACCCGTTCGAACGACGAGCGTACTTCCCGAGCCTACCATGGTCTGACACGAGCCCTGATCAACAACATGGTTCTCGGCGTCAAGAACGGATACGAAAAGAAGCTTGAGATCATCGGCGTGGGTTACCTGGCTGCGATCAAGAGCGGAGTGTTGCAGTTGCGAGTTGGTTTCGCCAACGAGTTGCACGTTCCAATCCCCGAGGGACTCGATGTTACATGTCCTGACCAGACTCACGTGACCGTGAAGGGTTGCGACAAGCAAGCTGTAGGCCAGTTTGCTGCCCACGTTCGTTCGCTTCGCAAGCCTGAGCCATACAAGGGCAAGGGTGTTCGCTATGCTGGTGAACAAGTCAAGCTCAAGCCTGGTAAGAGTGCAACCTAGTAGGATCGCTGCAGTGAACTCTGCGGCTTAGTCAAACATCACGAAAAAGGCGCCGTTCCAGTGCGTCAACGATATAGAGGTTAGTTGTGGATATTCGAAAAGTTGTAGATGGTCAGCGGGAGCGACGTGCATTTCGCGTTCGTAAGCGAGTTCGTGGCACAACAGCCCGTCCTCGTTTGAGTGTTAATCGTTCCTTGCAGAACTTTGGCTGCCAAGTGATCGATGACACGACAGGCAAAACATTGGTCTCCGCGACATCGATGGACAAAGATTTGCGTGCCGAGATCGGTTACGGCGGCAATTGCGAAGCTGCCGCAAAGCTGGGTAAGATTGTAGCTGAGAGGGCTCTCAAGGCCGGTATCAAGCAAGTCGCTTTGGACCGCGGTTCGAGCAAATATCATGGTCGTGTTGCGGCTTTCGCCGATGCGGCTCGCGAAGCTGGTTTGGAATTCTAATTGGGAGCGATCGAAAGAGTGTCAAATCAATCAGGTGGTGGACAGAGCGATCTAATCGATCGCGTTTTGAAGATCAAACGCTGTGCTGCCGTGGTCAAGGGCGGACGCCGTTTCAGCTTTGCTGCACTTGTGGTAGTGGGTGATGGCAAAGGCCGCGTTGGATATGGTTACGGCAAGGCGAACGAAGTTCCACCTAGCGTTTCCAAAGCTCAAAAGGGTGCTAACCGTGCCATGATCAATGTTCCGTTGTTGAACGGAACAATCCCTCACGCAGTTACTGGCCGATTCGGTGCTGCACACGTCCTGTTGATGCCTGCGAGCCCTGGTACCGGTATCATCGCTGGTCAGGCAGTCCGAGCTGTATGCGAAGCAGTCGGCATCCAAGACATTTTGACCAAGAGCTTTCGCTCGAACAACCCAACCGTTTTGATCAAAGCAACTTTCGACGCTTTGGCTCAACTGAGAACACGAGAAGACGTAGAACGACTCCGAGGCGTGAAACTGTCATGAATTTAGAAGAAGTAAACACAGACATCGTTACCAACCGTGCGCGCAAGCGAATCGGTCGCGGTATCGGTAGCAAGACCGGTAAGACATCGGGTCGCGGTCACAATGGTCACAAGTCCCGCAGCGGTTACTCGCGACACCCCATTTTCAATGGTGGTGACTTGCCGATGGTTCGCCGTATTCCAAAGCGTGGTTTCCACAACCGTTGGGCGGTAACTGTTTTCGCTGTCAATCTCGGTGTAGTTGATTCCGTTTTCGCTGCTGGCGAAGAAGTGAATCCAACAACGCTTCGAGAAAAGGGTTTGGTCAAAGTCCGTTGCGATGAGATCAAGATTCTTGGCGACGGTGAACTGACCAAGGCACTCAAGTTCGTTGTCACACGAATCAGTGAGTCCGCGAAGGCTAAAGTTGAGCAAGCAGGCGGTTCGGTTGAGATCGTCGCGGCCAAGCGAACACCCAAGGAACGCGTTGCGGCTCTCAAGAGCGAAGCTTAGTCGGTAACCCACCAGCGGTCTTTCGCTCAGAACGATCGTAAGGGAACCCAAATTAGGCTAGCAGCAAAGCGGTTTATTCGGAACAATGTGATGGCCGGCGTCGATTTCAATCGACGTCGGCCATACTTATTGATTGGGGCAGTGCCTCATCCTACTTTTAGGACTATGACGATATGCTGGAAAAGCTAAGGATTGTCTTTTCGATCCCGGAACTGCGGCAGAAGATTTTTCTGACACTGTTCTTACTCGCCGTTTATCGAATCGGTTACCACGTCCGGTTACCAATCTTGACGAACGCGGATCTTGCATTCACCGGGGAAATGAAATCGTTCTTGGGCAAGGTCGCCGTCTTTTCAGCGACGGACTTGAGAACGTTGACCATTTTCGGATTGGGGATTGCTCCCTACATCTCCGCATCGATTATCTTCCAATTGCTCGGAACCGTTTGGGCGCCTATCGAGGCGTTGCGAAAAGAAGGTGCCGTTGGTCGCAAGAAGATCAACGAGTACACCCGTTATTTGACTTTGTTCATCTGTATCGCACAAAGCTGGGCTTACTTGAAGTTCAGCGTAATGTCCGATGACAAGGCTCCCATTTCCAGTGCGTTCTTTGCAGACGGTGGTGGGTTGTCCTACGGTTGGATTCTGACGACGGTTGCCATCATGACCGCCGGATCGATGTTCCTGATGTGGCTGGGTGAGCAGATTGACGAGTATGGTATCGGCAATGGCGTTTCCCTGTTGATCATGGCTGGTATTCTGGCTCAGATGCCCAAGGCGTTGTGGGACTTGCGACAAAACATGTCAGGCTCCTTGAGCGGTATGTCGAGCAACTCCATTGGCCCGGACGTTCTTATCGTTCTGTGCTTCTTGTTCGTCGGTGTGGTTTTCGCTGTTGTTTTCATCACGATGGCTCAGCGACGTATTCAAATGCAAAGTGCAAAGCATGTTCGTGGTCGACGCGTTTTCGGTGGTACCAAGCAGTTTTTGCCGCTCAAGATTAATCAGTCGGGTGTTATGCCGATCATTTTTGCGAGCAGTATGTTGATGATCCCAGGTTTGGTATTGGGAGTGATGGCAAGTGCATTGGCGGCTCCATCGGGTTGGTCCGCAACGCTCTCTGGTATCTTCCAATCGATGTCTTCGATGTTCACGAGCGGGTCCTCGTTCAGCTACAACGTGCTATACGTCCTGTTCATCTTCTTCTTCTGTTTCTTTTGGACATCGATCATGTTCAATCCAAAGGAAATGTCCCAGAACCTGCAAGACTCGGGCGCGTTCATCCCTGGGTATCGTCCAGGAAAGCGCACTGCAG
>CAIXME010000849.1 GCA_903920425.1 uncultured Pirellula sp.
AATGTCAGGGACCCCAATTCGACGCCTCTGCGACTGCCGAAATTGCCTCGCACATAAAAAAGAACTTCATCGGATTCAACGTTGCTATGGGCGTAGGGCACTTTGATCGCTTGCGGGTGTGTATCTAACATGCGAGGCGCGAACGTGCACACAACAAATCCGGACGCTTCAAACGTTTGATGGATGGGAGGTGGCTGATGGATGGTTCCCGTGATCGGCTCGAAGTCATCCGCATTGAAAGTATACGGATAGATCATGCCATCCCAGCCAACGACATCGAAGGGATGATTGGCCATGGTATAGCGAGTCCATTGTTCTCCATCTTTGATCCGAACAACAAACTCACCTTCGCTGCTATCGGTTAGTAACTCGCTAGGTCCGTGCAAGTCGCGTTCACAGAACGGGGCACCAAGTCGAAATTGGCCATCGGGATTCAAATACCGCTTTGGGAAACCGAGGTCACCGAATGACTCGACGATCAGCAAATCTGGGTGTTCAGGAGATGGATCGAATTCAATGCGATAGGTGGTGCATCTCGGCACAACGATATAGTCCATGGGCTTGAACGGCAGCACTCCGAACATGGAAAGCAATCGCCCGGAACCTCGTTGTACAAACAGCAATTCATTGGCTTGCGCATTTCGGTACAAATCCAACTGTTCTTCTGCGGGACGACAGCGGTACATCACCAAGTCTGCGTTGAACATCAAAGGAACACGGCCTGATATAACGTCACCAAAGGCCTGTAAATTGGCCGTGCGCAGGTGAACGTGCCGGAGCGATGCTGAATCGGCCTTGGTGATACGTGTGAATCCATCGGGTTCGACGCGAAGCACGCGAGTCGGCGGACGCAGATGGTATGCAATGCTGTAAGCTCGACTAAACCCTTGCGTCGTGATGACTTCTTCGTAATAAATCCCTTCGTCACGGTAGCCGGGCAAGTTGGGATGGATGGTGTGGCGCTTGGGAGGAATCGATCCGAGTCGCATGTACTGGGGCATAAATTCAAGCCAACCTATTCAACGAGTTTCAACCGACGCGTCAAGGCAGCAGTAGTCATCCCGCTGTCGAGACTTGATTAAAGAGTTAATGACGTGATCCCACTTTGTTGGTAAGCGTCCCCAATCGTTCCACTTCGAGCCGAACGACGTCGTTCGTTTGCAGCCAACCGCCAACGGCTTCTGGGGTGAGTTCGAGGATACAGCCGGTCCCAACGGTACCAGAGCCGATGATATCGCCAGGCATCAATCGCGTGTCGCGGCTTGCGTGGGCAAGCAATTGTGGCCAGGTCCAATACATGCTATCGCTGTTTGCATCTGAAACCAGCTTATCATTGATAAATGCCTTCATCTTCAATCGGAGCCGGCCATCGATGTAGCAATCTCGCAGTTCGTCCAGGGGAATCAAGCCGGGTCCAAACGCGTTTGCAAAGTCTTTACCTTTGCTCGGTCCTAGACCAACCGCCATTTCATTTCGCTGCAAATCACGAGCTGACCAGTCGTTGTAAACGGTAAAGCCGGCGACGCAATCCATGGCGGCATCGGTTGCGGGCAAATCACAAGCTTCTTTGCCAATCACAGCCGCAATCTCAAGCTCGAAGTCGAGTTGCGTTGAATCCTTGGGGGGCAGGACGACGTCTCCGTCACCGATGACCGAGGCAGGATTGGAGAAATAAAAAACAGGAATCTGGTACCACTGCGGGATCATATCCAGTCCGCGTTGAGCGCGGCAAGTTTTGACATGCTGCTCGAACGCGTAAAAATCTCGTATGCTGCGAATAGGTGGTAAAGGTAACACTAGAGCGTTCCGCGAATATCTTGCTCGCGTTCGATTGCTTCGAACAACGCCTTGAAGTTCCCTTTACCAAAGCTCTTGGAGCCTTCGCGCTGGATGATTTCGAAGAAGAGGGTTGGTCGATCTTGAACAGGCTTGGTAAAGATCTGCAGCATGTACCCTTCGTCGTCACGATCTACCAAAATACCGAGTTCCGCTAGTTCATCGATATCTTCTTTGATATCCCCGACACGACTCCGAAGGCCTTCGTAGTACGTCTTGGGTACTCGGAGAAACGAAACGTCATTGGCCTTGAGAGCGCGCACGGTTTTGATGATGTCGTTCGTGGCCATCGCGATGTGTTGCACTCCGGCGCCACCATAGAAATCGATGTACTCTTCGATTTGGCTTTTGCGGCGTCCTTTTGCAGGCTCATTGATGGGGAACTTGATTTTGCCTCTGCCGCTTTGAACTACTTTGGACATCAACGCCGAGTATTCGGTCGAGATGTCTTCATCATCAAAGGATACAAGCTGCTCAAACCCGAGGACCTTGCGATAGTACTCTACCCATTCATTCATACGACCTTCTTCGACGTTGCCGACAATATGATCGATCGCGAGCAAGCCGGTAGGATGGTAGGTGGCGGGGTTGTATCGGGACGGATCGATCGGGTCAAAGCCTGGTGCGAACGCTCCCTTGTACCGATCTCGGTTTACGAAGGTATGGGTTGTATCTCCGTAGGCACGAATGGTTGCGAACTCATAGTGACCGTATTGATCCTCGATCACGCGCGGCCCAACGACTCCGACAGCCCCGCGTTCGACGGCCAAGTTGTAAGCTCGCCGAACATCGTCGACTTGCAATGCGATGTCGGAGACGCCGTCACCGTGCAGAATCAACCGCGAGGAATCTGGGTGGTTGGCGCGAAGAGGCGACATGAGAACAAAGGTGATGCCACCTTGCTGGACAACATATCCCGCTTCGTGCTTTACTTTGGTTTCTAGGCCTGCGTAGGCTACGACGTCGAATCCGTAGGCGTTGCGGTAAAAATAAGCAGACTGACGTGCATTGCCGACGAAAAAGCGAACATGGTCGATTTTGCGTAGCGGCATTTCATCAACGGTAGACATCGATTTCAACCTTCGATTGGGTTTCCGGCGTAGGGTTAGGTAGATTGGCTCGGAGTTGGCCTAGAGGATGCCACGAGTCTACCATATCGTACTCGATCGGGAACAGGAATGGATACCTTCAACCGATACCAATTCCAAGCTTGAGACGGAGACGGCCGATGCTTAGAACGTCTCTGGATAGACTACGAATTCGACGCGCCGATTTGTGGCTCGACTGGCAGGGCTTTGGTTGTCGCCCACTGGATAGTTGTCGCCATGAGCGAGGGTGAAAAGCTGCGCGCTGGGCATTTGGTTGCGGCGAGTAAAGTGCTCCAGCACGGCGTTGCTTTGTGCTGCGGCTAGCTGATGGCTGGTCGAGTAAGTGCCGCCATAAAGAGGTGCATTGTCGGTATGACCTTCGATGGCAATCCGTTGACGAGGGTAGTTGCGTTTGAGAGACTCGGCAACGCGGTCCAAGATGCTCGACGCGGATGCCGATAGTTGAGCTGTGCCTTGCTGGAATAGCTGGTCGGAAGGCAAGCGCAGACGGATGACGCCACCATCATCTTCGACGGAGTACCCGAGATCACGCAGCGGTTCACTTGCCAAGCGATTGCTGGTGTTCGCGGTTAGTTTGGCTCCACCGCGGCGTTGTTGACTGGCCTGTACACTCTGAACTTGATCGGCCAAGCCTCGCAGCTGTTGGCTGGATTGCACGTTGGCCATACGCGATTGCGTTAACTGGTTTCCGACATCCTGCAATTGGCGTTGCATCAGTTCGGAGCGCTCTTTGAAAAGTTGCATCTGCTGCTGCGATTGAGCTAGTTGGGTCGTCAGCTGCCGATTGTTGTCATCCAGCAACTTCGCTCTGCGTTCGAGCTCAGTGATTTGCGCCGTGAACTGCGGGCTCGCGATATTCGGTGGTGCACCAGGTGCCGAAAAGCCGCCGGGCATCGCTGTAAGATAGGGATTGCTCCTGTTGCAGCCGACCGAGACAGCGATCGCAACCAGACAAATCGCTAGCCAGGCTCGCAATCTGAGATCGGAGTGTGGGCGAATGGGCGTGTGGTTGAGGTTGCTGCCTGGATCCATGACTGCGTATTATCAATTTTCAAAGATCGGGGCAAGGTCAGCCCTTAGGTGTAAACCAATTGGGTTTGTGGCAAAAGGCGTTGGTACATCGCCAAGATGCGATCACCGACAACAGCAGGCGAGCACATTTCATTGACCCGCGAGAACGCGGAATGCGAATACTGGTTGACCAAGTCCGGTGTGGAATGGAGACGCGTGATCGATGCCGCCAGCGAATCGACGTCTTCAGAGGGAAAGACGACCCCATCCGTTCCGCTTCGCACAATTTCCTTCATCCCCCCAGCGTCGCTGACGACGGGACATATGGATTGCCCCATCGCTTCCAACAAAGCGCGGCAGAGCCCCTCCTTTCGCGATGGCATCACGAAGACATCCATCGCCTTCATCAATTGATTCGCGTTAGGCGTATACCCCAACAACCTAACACGGTCGGAAATCCTCGGGTCTTTCGCAAGTTTCGCTACCTTAGGATCATCTACCGGGCCGGCGATCAAGGCATACAGGTTTGGGATTTCATGGCACTGAATCAACGCCTGGAACAGGATGTCGATCCCCTTGATCGGCCGAATGGTAGCAACGGAACCGACGACAAAAGCATCGATTGGAATCTGATGGGCTTGTCGAACGGACAGTCTGTTGTCCTCGAGGGGTGTTCTATCGACGCAATTGTAGATAACAGAGCATTTTTGCTCAGCTACCCCTCCCAAGGTCAATGCTTGCTTTACTGCTTTCGATTCGCAAGCATGCATTGCTACTTTCGGTGAAAGATACGTTATCCAATTAGATGGATCTCGCCACGAAGGGACCCGAGTAATGCCATAGAACGAAACGATTTTGGGGGGCTTTCTCAAGCCGATGGTTGCCAATACGACTTGAGCCAATGAGCGGGGCAAGAACGAATGGACAATGTCCGGTTGGAATTGCACGATCTCTCGACGCAAAAGCTGGATAGCCTTGAAATCGATTTTGCGTCGACTGGGAAAATGCAAGAATTGCGACGATCCGACACCAGGATCCAACGGATTGTGCGAACCGGCGACCAACAAGTCGAACCCAGTCGTTCGGCTCGATCTTCTTTGGAGTTCTCTGCAAAGCTCACCAGGAGCGTTGATTACCAATATTCGCACGAGAAAGTCCCTGAGAGAATGGATTTCACTTTCAGACTTTGTTAGCTGACTCAACGGGTTA